>JAZLKO010000117.1:0-20270 GCA_045597685.1 Prevotella sp. | reverse complement strand
CCATCAGCAGAAAGACTCATATCTACATCGAATGGCACAGCAATGTTCCAAGGACTGTTATACTGATGCTCGTCTTCCGTGCGCATCTTCAGCTTGAGGTTCTTGATGTCATAGACACCTGCGAGGATGACCGACTGGAAGATAGGTACTTTGACCCTTCCAAGATACATTTTGCGAAGAACACCCAAGAATTTCAGGAAGGAGGTGTGATTACCAGCTTGATCAACTTCGTCAATAAGAAGCACTATCGGTTTTTTGTTACGATGACAGATTGTACTAATGAAATTGGACAGTTCCTTTTCTGTACATCTTTCGTCATGTGACTCCAAGAAATTTCGAATTAATTCTCCTACCTCGTCATCAAGACCTGCAAGAGTACTCCATTCAAATTGCTGTGACAAGAGCCATACAAAAACAGAATAGAGTTTCTCTTCGTCGGCAAATGTGGAATCGGAAAGACCTTCAAAGCTGATTTGGAAGATACAGTATTCATCAGAAAGTTGTTTGCTTATGGCTTCCAGTGTCGTTGTCTTGCCATACTGTCTGCCTCGATTGATGCAGAAATAGTCACCTTGGGCTATCATCTTGCGGATGATTTCTATACGTTCGGTGATGTCCACCATATAGTGCTCATTGGGGCGGCATGTGCCCGCAGTATTGAATCTCTTCATGTTGCTGTTTCTTTTTTTATTGTTTTTCTATCTACAAATTCCATTTTTAAGTATCTCAAAATTATTATGCTCTGCAAACATAATGTTTCTTGAGCATAATTCTAATAAATCAAATGAATCCAACCCGCTTTGCGGTGCGCTATTGACTTTGTCTTTGATTGGCTACGCCTTTGATTGGCTGCACTCGGCATAGCATCGAAGCAAGCTTCATGCTCTGCTCTCATTTGCACAATCATTCTGTGACAGGACGAACACTATTACCGTGCATACGGTAGCTGTCGTTCGTTCTGTGGTGTCTGCTATAGAAGTCCAGGTAACGGGCGCTGTTGGAGTAGGAAGAACTAAGCGTACTTGACCAGTAGTACCCGAACATACCAACGCTGTAGGAATCCGTACGGTCACGACAGCCAGCAGCAGGCAGGAAGATACTATTGCCGTTAGGACCTGTAACGGTATAGCCGTTATGACCATTCTTTGATGTCCATGTCCATTTGCATTTATTGCGGAGTTCTTCGTTCTCGGCATCGGTCGGCATGCGCCATGTGCTGCCCCAGTTCTCACGGGCTGTATCGTGACCGCTCGTTGGAGTGATGCGTGTCTGGCCACCAATCTTGTAAGTACCCCAACTGTCACCTGTGCTGTCAAGGCAATCAAAACAGCTGTCCCAATCATAACGTGACTTTGTACTTGTCTCGCCCCAGGCATAGTAATCACCATCATCACCTGGACTGCTTGCTCCTACGTTGCAAGTAGCCCATTTTACAGATAAACCCAAATCAACCCATTCGTGACCATTCAGATTGCCTGACTCTGGTTTTGCAACTATGGGGTTCTTCTCCAACGTAATCTTGCACGAAGTATTTTGGCGATTTACACTAATGCTACCCTCGTAATCCTTATATCCTTCAGCAGTAGCCTTGATGGTATGATTCCCTGTTTTGAGGAAACGAGAACCAGATGCGTTTCCATTTGCATTGCCATCAATGTATAACAAAGCAGAAGATACATTGCAGTTGAACGTTACATCATAACCTGCTGCTTCGGGAGTTGGTGTGGGATTCGTTTTCTTTTTCGTCTTCGTTTTCGTTGGCTGCGTTGTCTGCGGCTTGTTACGGCGGATAATCCCCTGCCCCATCACATTGAGCGACAGGAAGCACAGGAGGAGAAAAAAGATTTTTGTTTTCATGTTATGTATTGTTTTTATTTACTTTCATTGCTATGCTTTTGATTGGCGGAAGCGTGTTGCTTTGAGACTTGATACACGATAGCCAACAGCGATAATGGCATCAAGGGAGTAGAACGCAGTTTCACTCATTTGGATTTTACCCTCGAGAGCACCATGTTGAGTGGCTATTTCCATTTTGGAAACAACCACTTCTTTCTCCAATTCCCCTTCGTCGAAGATATTCTTCAGGTGCTTGCTTATAGCAGGAACGCCCACTCCAAACAGTTGTGCCATCGCCTTCTGGGTAGCCCACATCGTTTCGTTCTTGATGACCACCTGTACTTTTCCCTCTTCATCAGGAAGACTATATAATACAAACTGAATTTCGTTCATCTTATAATGTGAGATTTAGCGTTTTGGATTCCAGTTCATGATGTGCATATTGTCGTTGAACTTACCCCACATCACTGGGTTTTGCTTGTTTTGGGTTCGTTCGGATACTTTCTTGGATACATAAGTAAAAATTTCTTTTGCTGTGATGATGCGATCCTTATTTGCGTCTGCTGCTCCCTTCATACCTTTGATGAGATATTGGGTGAAAAAGCCATTGTCAGACCAGCGGTTTTCCTGAGATGTTTCGTCAGTGCGGGAACTGAGGAAGAGCATCACGCCCTCGGTGTTAGATAATGGCGATTGTTTCCGCAAGTGCGAAGTGGCAGACTTTTTTTCGCTGCGTAATCCGCCAGAATAGCATGCATCGATGAAAAGCTGCTTGTTGTTTGCCTTACAGCTACGGATAGCCTGCTGCACCTCGGCATAAGTAACCATTGTATTGGTTGAGCGAGTGTCGTAGGCACACAAGCCTCCCTTACCACCGTGACCACTGAAAAAGAAGACTACAATATCATCATCTGTAGCGGTTGAGAAATACGACTTCAGGGTGGAAAGGATATTGTCGTGTGTGGCTTGAGCACCAAGAAGGAGCTTTACGTTCTTGGTGTGGGTTCGATAAAGGTTTGCCATGTTGGTGGCATCTGTCTCGGTCTTCTTCAGGTCGTTGATGTATTTGTAGTCACAGATACCAACTGAGACGACATAGATGTTTCTGGCACCAGCAGAAACCCAACAAAGCAGGATAAGTAAAAATAGAATTTTACGCATAATTATTCAGGGCAATGGACAGCTGCAAGCAGGATTAGGACAATATTTATGTTGTTTGAGGATAGCATAAGGAGTAAGTCCCAAGAACTTATGACAATGAGGACAGACATATTTTTCCTGCATCTCGGCATTGAGTTCTGCCATACGATTATTCTTTTTAACCATAATCTTTTCGCTTGCAATCATGGAAATGATAAGCACTAAGATGGTGAGTCCGATGGTAATCCCCATTCTCGTTCCGTTATCCAATCCCTGACCTATGAACATACCCAACAGCATTGTCAGGATTGACGGCAATATTCTAAGATAATTAACAAACATGGCTTTTCTGTCCCACTGTCGCTTTTCGGCATCGTAACGATCCCATATAGTTTGCAAATCAACAGAGAACGTGTCCTGCAAAAGCTGCTGCACAGATGTCTTGAACGTACCCAAGAGGATTGGAGTTTCTGCCTTCACCGTCTTGCGCTTGATGCGCATTCCAAAGATAAAAATTCCCTTTGTGGAGCCATTATCCTCAATTAGATAAAGCCCCTCTGCGGTCTTGCGCAGAATGGCATGTTGTGGGTCAACGTTTCCATCGGCAATGTGCATTGGTTGTTGCCCCATGCGCCCAATAATAATTTCTTCGCCTATTTTCATACGGTTATACGTTTATGTTAAATCAATAAAGTCAAATGTTTCGTCTGCCTGCTGGCTGATGTCACACCCTTCGTCGGATACTGCCACTTGTGGTTCGATGGGATGCGAGCCAGTAATATCTTCAGGGTTATCAGCTGCTGCTGAAGCCATAGTTGGATGAACATCATGGACTTCTGTATCGGCAACACTTACTTCTGCAGGACTGGCAGCCGCCAATTCCACAATGTCGGCAGTCTCTGGAAGAACGGGAATGACAGGCAGGTCAAAATCCGTGTCTAAAAGTTCATCCTTAAAAGCATCGGGATTACTCATATACACGTCAACTGTTTCATCAACCTGCATCACATCATCAAGGATTTCTGTGTATTCCTTGTTGGCATCAATGGCATCAGCCACAATCTGCATTTCATCGTCAGGCAGATTGCCATCAAGGAAGGCTGCAAATTGTTCGATGCTTATACTATCCATTATATTATGCATTGTGTGACTCCTTTCTTAATGCACTGGCAAACTGTTCCTTTGCCAGTTTGTGTTTGTTGTAATAATTTGCCATACTCATTTCAAGTGCTTCTGCTGTTTCTTCATTAGTCTTGTGCTCAAGGTAGCGCAGGCGGATAATGTTTCTGTAGCGTTCGTTTGGCATCATTTTTATTATGACTTCCATATCATTGCGTTCGATTGAGCTTAAATCCATCGTTGTAGAGTATGATTTTGACATTAATCTATCAGCATAATCATCATCGTCGTCATTGTCAGGTGTCACAATATCTACTATCGGGATTCTTTTCTTATGTTCGTATCTATGATAGCAATAAAACAGGCATGCAGTCTTGAGCCATGTCATCAATGTACTCTCGCCACGATAATTCTCCAATTGGCAACGACCTGTTTCCTTGCTTGGGGTCAGTATAAGAAGATAGATTTCGTTTATAAATTCATACACGCTGTTGCTGTCGGTGAAATACCCATCGTAAATAGATTTGAAAAGAGGATAGCACTTCTCATACAAGAACTCACGAGTGACTCGTCCGTCTCTCTTCAAGATGGACTGAGCAACTGACAAATCTTTTTCAAATGTATTTATGACTACCATTTTAGTATTATTAATCTTCAACCTGTTGTGGACACAAATGAAATTCGTTAGGGTTAATATTGTAATTTTTTGTTATATGAATTTGAAAAAATTAATCAATTTGTTTTAATTTTGCAAAGGTAAGGAAAATGTGCAAAGTTTAATGCTCAAAATATAAGGTTTTAGGAATTTTTAATAAAAAATATTTTACGGTTATAAAGATTATCAGTAAGTGGGAGATAAGTGGGAGAACGGACGGAAAAACGATTGATGCAACTTTTCAGGTAGTAATTGCGTCTAATAATAAAAGTTCACAATTTTAGATTAAGAAATTTATGAAAAAGAATCTTTTTATTGCTATTTGCGGCATGGTGCTGATGAGTGCTTGCGATTTAAAGGAAACCATGAATTTAGGTTCAAAAAAAACTGTTACTGAGTCGGATAACATTATCACAAAGACTTTCACTGTGAATGATTTCGATGAACTGAGTGTGAATAGTGGCATAGAAATCTTGTATGTGCAGAAAGAGGGACAGCCAAGTGTAAAGGTTTCTGCTGCCGACAATGTTATTTCACAAATGAAAATTGAAAATGATGGTGACAAACTGACTGTCGGCTTTAATAACAAAGTGAACGTGCGCTATAAAAAACTTGATGTTGTGGTGAGTTCGCCAAATTTGGAACGTATTGACATCAATGGTGCCGGTAAGGTGGTTTTTTCTGACGGGCTGAAGGCTAACGAACTTTCATGCAATGTTTCCGGCAGTGGTGACATAAAAGGTATGGATATTGAATGTGAAGATATCAATACGTCCATTTCTGGTTGTGGCAATATTGTGCTTGCCAACGTGAAATGCAAAGATGTAGGAGTCTTTATCGGGGGCTCTGGCGACATCACTATCTCGGGCAATGCAGAAAAGGTAAAATACAGCATTGCTGGATCTGGCAACATCTGGACGAAGGCTCTCTATGCCAAATATGCTGACATTTCTATCGCAGGGGCAGGAGAAGTAGAGTGTAATGTTTCGGAACTTAAGAGATCGGTTGCTGGTAGCGGAAATATAAGGAATTTCCACGAATGATTAGCAGCCGCATATTCAGAAAAATCATAGCGACAAAGTGAAGTTTCAATAAGTGGTTCACACTTATTGAAACTTCAGGCTGCAATTATGGCGGATGTCGGTTGAGGAAGAGCCTATGTAGGCTGTGTATGTGCCTGGTTCTAATACCCAGTCGTGAACGCTTTCGTCAAAATATTTCAAATCGTCTGCCGACAATTCAAAGGTCACTGTCTTTGTCTCATTAGGATTGAGATTTATCTTGGCAAAATCTTTTAATTCCTTTGCCGGTCGGTCTATCTTGGAATCTTTCTTGCCAACATAGAGCTGTATGGTTTCCTTGCCGTCGAAACTGCCTGTGTTGCGCACTGTAAGACTGATTGTAAATTTGCCTGTTGCCACATCGTGGCTTACGGTTGGCTTGCCATACAGGAATGAGGTGTAGCTCAGTCCATATCCGAAAGGATAGGCCGGAGCGACTTTTTTTGTATCGAAATATCGATAGCCCACATAGATGCCTTCCTTGTAATGCACCTGATCATTGACTCCAGGATAACCTTCTTCGCCATACTGGAAGCAAGGATAATCTTCAAGGCGTTTTGCCCATGTAACAGGCAGTTTGCCACTTGGGTTGACTTTGCCTGTAAGCACATTTGCTAATGACACTCCTGACATACTGCCAAGATACCAGCAATGAACGAATGCCTGGACATTCTTTGCCCATGATGTTTCAAATGGATTGCCACCAAAGGTCACTACAATAATGTTTTTTTGTATCTTTGCCAGTTCTTCAATAAGTTCAGGTTGACCGAATGAGAGATAGTATTCCTTGCGATCAACTCCCTCACAATCCTGATGACCGTTCTTATTCAATCCACCAACAAAAATAATAAGGTCGCTCTGCTTTGCTTTTTCCAAAGCTTCGGCTTTCAATTGTGCGAGCCTGTCGGCATTTGATTTTTCTTGTGACGCATACTTGGGTCTGCCACTGTCGTAACCTTGTGCGTATTCTACCATTGCACCTGTGAACATCTTTGTTAGATATTCCAATGGTGATGCATCGTATTTAGTCTTCAGTTCTGACGAGCCACCACCTTCTGTCAGACTGCGTGTAGCATTTTCACCGACAATAAGTACATGCTTGTATTTGCTACCATCGAGAGGAAGAATATGCTTATTGTTTTTCATCAGAACGATTCCCTCCTCCCCTATTTCGCGGCATGCATTGTAATGGTCTTCGTTGCAGAGGAAGCCTGTAGTGCGATTAGGGTTCATAGCAGTACGGAAGATGATGCGCAGCACTCGTGCGGCCTTATCATCAAGCGTGCTCATTGGGATTTTCACTTCCTTGATAAGCTTTTCAAATGGGTCAGCAAGATAGTTCATATTGTAGCCAAGTCCCTTGCCGTTGGCGGGTGCTTTAGTGAATGTTCCCATTTCAATATCCAAACCACCAGTTGCTGCTTGCCAGGTGTCGTGGGTTGCTCCCCAGTCGCTGACGATTGCTCCATCGAAGCCCCATTGGCGTTTCACTATGCCGTTGAGCAGAGAATCGTTCTGGCTGCAATACACGTTAAGCCACTTGTTGTATGAGCCCATCATAGACCATACGTTTGCTTCTTGCACGGCTTTTTTGAAAGCAGGAAGATAGATTTCATTCACAGCCCTTTCGCTCACATTAACATTGACATAGTCGCGACGTGTTTCTTGATTGTTCAGGAAGAAATGCTTCAGGCAGCAAGCAACACCCTGAGCCTGTGCCGACTTGATGTAAGGCACAACCATCTCGCCTGCCAGATAAGGGTCTTCACCCATGTATTCAAAACTGCGGCCGTTGAGAGGCATACGAGCTATTGTTGTACCAGGTCCAAGAATCATGTGCTTGTCTCTGAAAGCAAATTCCTCTGCTACAGCCTTACCATAGCGACTGCTGAGGTTTCTGTTCCAAGTTGCAGCTAAGCAGGTAAGAGACGGAAAGGCTACAACAGAATCATTTGTCCACATTGCATGATTCCATGTATTCCATTCTATTTCCTCGCGGCATCCATGAGGGCCATCGCTCATATGGATTTCTTTAATGCCGAGACGTGGAACACCTGAAACGGTGAACTTGCTCTGCGCATGGCAGAGAGCCACTTTTTCATGGAGAGTCATTCGTGACAAAGCGTCTTTAACCCGCTCCTCAATAGGAGCATTCGGATCGAGATAAAGTTGGGCATGGGAGGTGTTAACGAAAACGAAGACGAAAACGAAAACTGAAAATGCTAATTTTTTCATAATATAATTGTTTTATATGGTTAGAGTATTTCAATCATATCTATGGCATTATGAATTGCTGGAGCCACTTTTCCACTTCACCAGTCCATTGGCGCTTGTAGATGTTTTTATCAATAATGCCGTAGCCATGACCACCTACAGGATAGATGTGCAATGAGGCACTCACTCCGTTTGCTCTGAGAGCATAGTAATATTCAATGCTGTTTTTAGGATTGACCACATTATCATCGGCTGAAAGCATCAGGATGGCTGGAGGTGTTTGCTTGTTGACTTGTTTTTCGTTTGAATACTTATCGATAAGCGATTGCTCAGGACTCTTGCCCAACAGGTTTTCAAATGAGCCCATGTGGGTATAAGTTCTGTCCATCGTGATAACTGGATACATGAGAATCTGGAAATCAGGGCGTGTTGCTTCAGAAGAATAATGTGTAGCAAGTGTGGAAGCCAGATGTCCACCAGCCGAACAGCCCATAACACCTATTGTCTTGATGCCCCATTCTGCGGCATGTTCATGAATTACCTGCATGGCACGCTCTGCATCGTGGAATGGAACGTCGGAAAAACCGAATGGCATACGATATTCCAATACACAATACGTTATTCCCAGGGCATTGAACCAGTCGGCCATCTGTCGGCCTTCATGTGAATCAGAAAGCATGGTGTATCCACCACCAGGACACTCAAGAATGCAGACGCCATTTGGTTTGGATGCTTTATAGACTTCAAGTTTTGGAGTCATGTAGCCTTCTGGAAGGACTTTTTTCTGGAAGTCGGTAGGACGTGCTACGTATTCTTTTTCAGGGTTGCCATCTTGCCATAGCTGAATGATTTCAGGACCTTGCATGAATGGCGGTTGAGCATAAGAGAAAACGAAAACGAAAACTAAAACTGAAAATGCTAATTTTTTCATGATTTTTTTAGGTTGATGATTAAATGGTTTTGCGGTTATTAATCAAGCACTATGCTTTATCCTTTTTGAGAGAGATATACGAAGGGGCTGAACCTTGTCTTGCGCTTTGGCAGAGATGGGTCTGTCACCGTATTGTGGATTTGAATTTTGCTTAAATTATTTACAGCCTGATTGAGAAAATCCAATATCTCCTTGCGATTATCGTTCATAGGTTTGCTTGCCATGCTATGAGTCTGATAGGTGGCATCATAAAAATAATATGAGCAGTCCATGTCTTTCAGTTGCTGAGTTATATAAGCACTACCCCATAGTCCGATGCCAAATAATGAAGCTTTCAGGTATGGCACTCTCCCATCGCTGTTGCCATGGAACATCATGATTGGACAAGGACGTTTATACCAACGCGGATGTCCGTTTGTAGAAAAAATCGCACCTGCAAATGAGACTATTGCCGCATAATTAAAATACTCAGGCAAGCCAGCAATTTGCTCTTTGCCGCACAATAGGTTTTCAGCCTGCAGACAGGCTATTGCTCCAGCACTTGAGCCGCAGGCTACAATCTTGCTAACATCCAAATGCCAATCACGAGCATGCTTCAATACAAATGATGTGGCTGTCAACAAATCGTCGGCAGCCCATTGAATAGCAGCCTTGAATCGCTTTATTCGTCCCGAAACACCTGATTTCCAACCATAGTTGTTATACTCACGCGACATTGCCAGACGATAATCAATGGAAACCACATCGTAACCATTTTCACATAACCAGTCAAAATAAGGGATGTAATACTTTTCATCACGACTACCGGCAGCAAAGCCTCCTCCAAACGCGAATATTACGCAGCCTCGGCTCAAGACAGTGTCGCCATTAGAGTAATGATCCAAATATAAAACTTTTCCCTCACAATCGGCATATTTTAAAGTCTCCTTATTTGCCGCATTTGCAACGAGAACGAAAACTAAAACGAAGACGAAAATGGCGAAAGATTTCATCACAATTCAACTAAATATTGATTATTAGTTACTGATTACTAATTATTAATTTGTTATTCACTCATATTCTTTATCGAAATTAGTTTCGATGATGTTCTCAACAAGTGTTTGATCTTCACCATGTCCATTATAGAAATCAAGCATCACGATACCAAATTGATTGTAGTCCTTTATCTCGATGCAATCGCTCAAAGCCCTGTTAAGTGGGTATCTGATTAGTTTTCCACCAAGGGCATAGTGCTTAGGATTATGATGACGTGGTGCCCATGAGACGCTATTGAATGTGATGTACCAACGGTCTTCGTCTTCATACTCAAAAGCCTCACGGATGCTTTGTTCTACATATTTGATTTTCTTTGTAGTCTTGAACTGCTTGTAATTGTCGGTTATACGGAAGAAGCCAGAATCGAAATAACCTTCGCGAGTGTATTTTTCCTGTTTTTCACCCTTTACCTTGTCAGACTTTTTGCGGAACTGGACATGCATGCCGTATGGACATTCTTCCTGTCGTTTTATAACAAGAATCTTGCCACGTACATCCCTGATAGGTGTGGTTGGCTTGAAATCCTGAACAAAACGCGAAGGATACTTGTCAATGATTTGTTGGAAGTTTCTTTGCATGACGGAATCCCATCTCTCACCCTCGTCGGAACCTATAATAGCAATGATAAATTCTGAAGGATTGTCTGTAAGAAACTCATCCCATTCTTCCATAGTGGTGTGGAAGTCTTCAAGGCATGTGAACGTATGTCCAAACTTCATGTCTTGTTTAAGACGAATATCAAAGCAGCGGATTCCATCTTTGGTCTGGTCAATGATTGGGAACAATTGTGTACAAGCCATGTCATAGAGCCTGGATTCAGGAATTGTGGATGTGCCAGAATCATGTGTTCCTGGTATGCTCAATTTGGAAATAGGAGTACTATTTCTGCAACTTTTCATCCACCACGACATGTAGTTCTTGCGGCGTGACACGTATAGGTTCATACCTTTATCTGCACTTGATTCTTCCAAGAACAGACGATAGTCTTTGCTGTTAATCTGAATATTTCCCGAAAGGCTATAAGTGGTACGGCGAGTAAGGTTTTCTCCTCCAATATAGAAGAACCCCCGTATGTCTCGACCATGACTGATATAGAAGTCTGGAATCTGAAGTTTTACAGGCTTCCGATTGCCGAACACGGCACCTCGCAAATACAGAGTCAATTTGCCTTTCAACGCATAATGCAACTGGTCGGGATAATATTGACGAGTTGTCTGATTCTTCAGAAGATGAGATTTCCACCAGTTGCCTGTGCGATAACTCATCTTGTGCCCGACAGAAATTTTCAGGCTACCATCTTTCTCTATTTCATACACATTCCCAACTTTTACTCTATTTTCTGTATCCTGTCCAGGAGTGATGTAACCATCTTCAAGTTCGAAAGTACCATAGTTTCCATCTGGTCCCTTGACCAAGTCGCAACCGAAAACATTTATGCGGAAATTGTCTTCATGATATTTCTTCGTGAAGATTTCTATCGTTTTATCTAAATTGAAAGGTGTTGGGGCAACTTTTTTAGAATGACCTATATTGCTTTCAGGATTAACATCCTGTATTGCCGCCATATCTTGTTTGTTTAAAGCTAAGCGTATGTATTCATTTCGCTGATTTCCCTCAAATCTGAAGTCGCTTCTACGACCAAGGAAATATCCCAAATAGGCAGAAAGAGCCCAATACCTATTGTTCATCTTCATAGAGTTGGATGGGTAATAATTGCCATTCCACTGACCGATGATTCCTGCCATCCAATGATCGTTATTGTATGTCAATGATGCACGCAACTTTCCATTGATTCCAAATGTGGTTTGCTTTATCTCGTCTGGTATAAGGTCACGGTAATCTTTTATGACACCATGTGTCATTCCATATTTTTCCAATTCTAAAATAGCAAAATTACCATATCTATCAAGTTCAGACAATAGGTTGTCTTTTTGCAGAGCACTATACATTAATCCTCCGGTTGTTTTAATCTTGATGAAATTGATTGCTGGCATCAGATGCAAAGATGTGGAGAAGAGGAGTCGCCTCGACAATACAAAATTATAAGCATATCCTGTTTGCAGGTGGAAGTCGTTGACTCTAATGTATTGTGGTTGGCGCATGAAAAACGACGGGATGTAAGGTTTCACTTCTTCTTCATCGAAGTATTCAATGTAAGTCTTATATAAATCCATCATACCTTTGATGTATGATGACTTTTCACCAGTTGTCATTTCTTCGGCTTCCTTAAGTCCTTCAAGCATTTCGTCTGAATAGCGGTTCGACAAACGAAACTTGACATTCGCGAATCCGAGTCCTAATATTGGAGATCCTGCTGAACGAATCTGCAATGCACCATAACTATAAGCGGCAGGATTGGAAAACTTTTTATGATTGGTGAAAATACTTATGTCAATTCCCGTCCTGTCGAGAGTCATCATATTGCCAATGTCTTCGTTTGATTCTCCCATGTAGTCAAGAAGCATCATTCCCATATCAAAATTTTTGATTTGCTTGTTGACATGGAAGTCGCCTCCTGTTCGTCTGCGAATAAGGTCTATATTGGCAAGTTGTGAATTGATGCTTAATGTAAATTCATTTTTGCGATCTGCATTACGGGTAAACAAATTCCACATTGTACCCAATACCAATCCTCTGTAACCTACGTATGGACCAACCCGATTCGACAACCTTGAACAGATGTCCAACACATGACCATCTGGTGATTCATAATACAAATATTCTTGAGACAGATTATCATTAATCAGTCCCGACCAATTATAAAAGGTGTTTAAGCAATAGGTAGAATCTTTGGCGCTCCAATTCTCGGCAATCCACCTGAATGCTTTAGGAAGCTTTTCGGTTGAAAACGAAGGCAATCTGAAAGCATGCAAACCTATTGTTGCAGTCAAAAATAATATTATTAATACTTTTCTCATCATGGGATACGTTTCAATATTGTCAGCCGCAACAGCAGTTCCAAAATAAATACAATCAAAGCTGCAATGGCAAATGGCAGGTAGCAGTCGTAGTGCTTGTCGAATTTTTTTACATTGAACTTTGTCTTTTCTAATTTATCAATATCCTGGTAGATGGACTGCAATTCTTTTGCATTTCTTGCACGATAGGATTTTCCCTTGGTTATCTTAGCTATTTCGCGCAAAGTCTGTTCGTCAATCTGCGACTTTACGGGAACATACTGCAATGAGCCAGCAACCATCATAGGATAGTTAACGATTCCTTCTTTACCTATTGCAATGGTATAAACACGCACCCCTAAGCTTTTAGCGATTTCGGCAGCTGTGAGCGGTGAGATTTCTCCACGGTTGTTACTGCCATCGGTCAGCAAGATTATAACTTTTGCTCCAATCTTGGTTTTTGTGGAATCGATGTCAATATTTTTCAGTTTGCCTATGGCATTAGCCAATCCCATACCTAATGCCGTACCATCTTCAATCTGTCCTGTGGCTGCCAAATCGGTTCTTACGCTATTCAGCAAGTTCATCAGCGAACTATGGTCGGTGGTCATAGGACATTGGGTAAATGATTCACCAGCAAAAACCACCAGGCCTATGTTGTCGTTAGGACGGTCGGATATGAACTCCGCTGCAACTTTCTTTGCAGCATCGATACGATTTGGTTTAAAGTCCTCTGCAAGCATACTTGTTGACACGTCCATTGCCATAATAATGTTTATGCCTTCAACAGATGTATTCTTCCATGAGTTACTTGTCTGTGGACGAGCGAGTATTATTACTATCAAGGTCAGAAGCACACATCTTAAAACAAATGGCACATGGACAAGATATACTTTCCAATTGCGCAACTTTGGCGTGAACACCGATGTGTCGCTCAGCAGAATGGAGGTTTCGCCTTTTTTGCGCCATTTCACATACCATAAGGCGTATGGAATAAGCAGCAAAAGAAGAAAGAAATAATATGGTTCTACAAACTTTATCATCTTCTAAAAAAGCAAATCGTAAATTTTGTATAAAACAAAGAGATACACTCCACACACAGCCGCACATATTGTTGTTACTACAATGATGTAAATTCTATGGCGTAACATATTTCGTTTGTCTATCTCGGTTGTTTCCGGAGCAATTATCTCTATTGTTTCCTTTTCATCCTGTTTTGTAGAATTGACAAACTCTACTGCATTGAGCAGGTTCATGTCGTTTTCATTTATCAGCGTACTATACTTTGCAAACTTCACGAGGTCGGCTGTGTAGAACAATTCACGCAACTCACTAATCGACTCTTCTAAAAGCGGATTGGACTGAAGATTTTCCACTATTTCAGAGGTTGTCATTTCCTTTGCATTGAACCCAAATCGCTCTTCGATATACTGGCGTAAAGTGTCGGTCAACTTTGTGTAGTAGTCCTTGAGTCCGTTGGTTTCGCTATCTGTATTTGGCTTTTCCGACGATTTTAATTCCTCAAGTGCTTTCAATGCCCGCTCATGAGCTGGCAGTTTTTTCACAATCCTACTTTTCGAGAAGAGTGGTTTGTTGTATCTCTTCCGTTGCCAGACGTAAAGTAGCATCATCGACAATATCAGCATCAAAGCAGCAGAAACCATGACTGAATACCAATCCTGCCAAGCGAACGGATTGTCTTGCACATCTTTTGGAGGGAAGAACTGGTCGAGCTTTGTCGTGTCAACATCAATCGTCATCACTTTCATTGCTAAACTTTTACTTTTGTATTCCTTGCCATTCACTTTCACAGGCAATGGCGGCAGATAGTAGTTATTGGCTTCGAAAGATGTGAATGTATAGACTTGCGTCACAACTCTATTTCCATCGAAGTCGGAAGTGTCTGGCTCACTAACATTCAGTAGTTCCACATTTTGCAACACTTCCGTATTCGGTTTGAAAGGAGGCAACTCTAATCGGTCTTTGTAGCCCGTAGTCACTTTTAATGTCACATGTGCTTGCTGTCCAATAAAAATCTGTATCGAATCTATTGTGGCTTCGACCGTGATTTTTGCCTGTGCCCAAGCAACGTACATAAAGCAACAAAACGAGATTATTATTCTTCTATCTATCATTATATAATTTACAATTTAACTCACCTATTTAGCCATTTCTACGTTTGGCGAAGAGCATAAGCATGGCTTTTACATAATCTTCATCGGTAGCAATACTGATGCTATCCACATTACTCTTATTGAAAATATCCTGCAATTCCATGTTTAACTTCTCAAAATGTTCACGATGCGACTGGCGCAATTTTCTTGACGAGGTGTCAATGTATTGCTCTTTTCCTGTCTCAGCATCTCGTATTCGCATAAGTCCAACATCTGGCATTTCCTTCATCCTGCGATCGAATACCTGTATTGCCGTGAGGTCATGCTTTCTGTTGGCGACCGTCATTGTTGTCTGCAATGAATCTGTTTTAGTAAAGAAATCACTCAACACGAAAGCCGTACACGAACGCTTCATCACATTTGTCAGAAACTCTACAGCCTGTTGCACATTGGTTTGTCTGCTTTCTGGTTCAAAATTTAGCATTTCTCGAATTATGTAGAGAATGTGCTTGCGTCCTTTTTTCGGTGGAATATACTTCTCTATCTTGTCGGAAAAGAATATCACTCCAATCTTGTCATTGTTTTGGATGGCAGAAAATGCAAGTGTTGCGGCTATTTCCGTGACCATGTCTTTTGTTGTCTGCACGGTAGTTCCAAATTCCAGACTACCGCTGACATCAATAAGCAACATCACGGTCATTTCGCGCTCTTCCTCAAAAACCTTGACGTATGGTCGGTGAAAACGGGCAGTCACATTCCAGTCAATATCACGCACATCATCTCCAAACTGGTAGTCGCGCACTTCTGAGAAAGCCATTCCCCTACCCTTGAATGCACTATGATATTGTCCTGCAAAGAGATTGGCACTTAGTCGGCGTGTCTTAATCTCTATCTTCCTGACTTTATTCAGTAATTCCTGAGTTTCCATCAAGGCACTTCTACCTTATTAACAATCTTACTGATAATTTCATCCGATGTTATGCTGCTTGCTTCAGCCTCGTAGGTCAGTCCTATTCTATGGCGCAAAACATCATGAGCAACTGCTCTGACATCTTCCGGAACCACATAACCACGATGTTTGATAAAGGCGTAAGTGCGTGCCGATTTGGCAAGGTTAATACTTGCACGCGGACTACCTCCGAAACTGATGTAGTTCTTTATTTCCTTTATGCCGTAATGCTCTGGGAATCGGGTTGCAAACACAATGTCTGCAATGTATTGCTCAATCTTCTCGTCCAAATAAACTTGCTGCACCACTTCGCGTGCTTTAATTATGTCTGTGGCTGCAACAACTGGCTTCACGTTAAAATCTTTTCCGCTTATGTTTTCGCGGATGATTTTCTTTTCTTCTTCAAGTGTAGGATAATCTATTATTACCTTCAGCATGAAACGGTCCACCTGTGCTTCTGGAAGCGGATAGGTTCCTTCTTGCTCTATAGGGTTTTGCGTTGCCATTACAAGGAAAGGCTTTGGCAGACTGAATGTCTCACTACCTATGGTAACCTGATGTTCCTGCATGGCTTCAAGCAAAGCACTTTGCACCTTTGCTGGTGCACGGTTGATTTCATCGGCAAGTACAAAATTAGCAAATACCGGACCTTTCTTGACTAAAAATTTCTCGTCTTTCTGACTATAAATCAACGTACCGATAACATCGGCAGGCAGAAGGTCGGGAGTGAATTGGATGCGGTTGTAATCAGCATCAATCAGTTGCGACAGGGTTTTTATTGCTAATGTTTTAGCCAAGCCAGGTACACCTTCAAGCAGGATGTGACCATCGCTAAGCAAACCTATCAATAACGACTCAACTAAATGCTTCTGACCTACAATTACCTGGTTCATGCCTGTCACCAAATTGGTGATAAAGGCACTTTGTTGCTCAATTCGTGCATTGAGTTCTTTAATATCAATATTCTCCATTATTTAAACAATTTCATTTTTAATTTTTCAAGCCATGTCTGATTTTTTGGTTCTATCATTTTCACAGTCAAATCAGCAAACTCTGCATTGATGCTCTGCTTCAATTCTCTTGAAGCTATAAACGCAATTTTCTTGTGACTATGAATTTCAAATCTCTTGCCTGTTACCACATCTATACTCTGGCGTGGTTCAATGTCGATTGTCTTAAAAGTTCCGAAACCTTTTATTTTTATTATTCCTTCGGCTTTCAAACCATCCTGAATTACTGAAAACATGGAATTTACAAATTCTTTTGCCTGTTTGGCAGAAAAGCCTTGCTTTCCCAGTTCGGCATACATGTCCATTATCGTTAATTTCATGATTTTCTTTTTTTTAACTGTTAATCAACTGTTTCAATAATTCAACTGGATAGAATATCAGTTTTTTCTTCTGAGGGACAATCATCTGATGCTTTGTCTTCGGATTGTTAATTGTACGTTGTGCTGATTGGCGGACTTCAAACGAACCGAAATTCATAATCGTTACTGATTCACCTTCTTTCAGTTTGTTTTCCATCAGCTTGCACAGCAATTCCACGGTTTCTAAGGTTTTCTTTTGAGGCAAACCTGTTTTTGAGGATAATGCCTTGATAAATTCAATACTGGTCATATATAATTTACAATTTACTGTTTGAGGAGTTAAAGGAGTTAAGGAGTTAAGGAGTTAAGACATTACAGCCTCTCCCCAGCCCTCCCCTAAAGGGGAAGGGAGAGAGTTTCAAATGGCCCTTCCCTTTAGGGAGGGGTTTGGGGGTAGGCTCGTCATCGTTATCGTCATCGTTATCGTCATCGTTACACACACTTTCCATATAAATCAAATTCTGTTGAATCGGTGATTTCTACATCATAGAATTTTCCGATAGTTATTTCTCTCTCATCTGCTGCAATCAACACTTCAGGGTCAACTTCTGGTGAGGAATACTCTGTTCTGCCTACATAATAATCCCCCTCACGTCTGTCGATTATAATTTTCATTTTGGTACCGACTTTCTCGGCAGCCATCTCTTCAGCTATTTCCTGTTGCAATGCCATCAGTTTGTCCAACCGTTTTTGCTTTATTTTCTCAGGAATATTGTCTTTATAATGCTTTGCTGCGTATGTGCCGTCCTCTTCTGAATAGGTGAATGCTCCCATACGCTCAAACCGCACCTTTCTCACAAAATCCATCAGTTCCTCGAAGTCTTTTTCCGTTTCGCCTGGAAAACCCACCATTAAAGTGGTACGCAAATGTAGCCCTGGCACTTCTTCGCGAATCTTGCTTATCAGTTCGTATGTCGCTTTGCTCGTAAAGTGACGTTGCATCTTTTCCAGCATATTATCAGAAATGTGCTGAAAGGCAATATCAAGATATTTGCAGACTTTTTTGTTTTCCCTGATTACACGCAAGAGGTCTATCGGAAATTTTGTCGGATAGGCATAATGTAGTCTGATCCATTCTATTCCATCCACTTCCGAGATTTTCTCTATCAGTTCTGCTATTTGCTGTTTCCCATTCAAATCCACCCCATAGTAGGTTAATTCCTGAGCAATTACCTGTAGTTCCTTAACACCTTTTTGAGCTAAATATCTTACTTCTTCAAGGATTTCGTCAATCGGTCGGGATACATGATTGCCTGTCATAATTGGAATTGCACAATACGCGCATTTCCTGTTGCAGCCTTCGCTTATCTTCAGATAGGCATAGTGAGATGGTGTGGTAACTCGTCTATTTGATTGAAACCTCCCTAATTCCTCAGTTCCCTGATTCCCTAATTCCCTAAGGTATGCCACAAGTTCTTTCCAGTCGAACTTACCAAAAAACTTATCTACTTCAGGTATTTCCTGAGCCAATTCTTTACGATACCGTTCCGAGAGGCATCCCATCACATAGAGTTGATCGATGTTACCTTCAGTCTTTTCGTTGGCGTATTCTAATATTGTATTGATGCTTTCCTCTTTAGCATCCTTTATAAAGCCGCAGGTGTTGATTACAACGATAGGGGCATCTTCTGCACATTTTATTCCCGCAACATCAAACATCCCCATCAATACCTCGCTGTCAACAAGGTTTTTTGAGCATCCTAAAGTAATGACTTTTACCCTCATTTGAACAACGACTCAACAAAATCTTGCCTGTCAAATACCTGCAAGTCTTCCATACCCTCGCCTAATCCAATGTAGCGCACAGGTATCTGGAATTGGTCTGAAATGCCAATCACAACACCACCCTTTGCCGTACCGTCAAGCTTTGTGATAGTAAGCGATGTTACATTGGTAGCAGCTGTAAACTGTTTTGCCTGCTCAAAAGCATTCTGTCCGGTGCTTCCGTCGAGAACAAGCATCACATCGTCAGGTGCTGTAGGAATTATTTTCTTCATCACGTTCTTTATCTTTGTAAGCTCGTTCATCAATCCTATTTTATTATGCAGACGACCTGCAGTATCAATTATCACTACATCTGCATTATTGGCAACAGCCGACTTCAGAGTATCGAAGGCTACTGAAGCAGGGTCGCTTCCCATCTGCTGACGTATTACAGGCACCCCTACCCTTTCGCCCCAAATCACGAGTTGCTCAACGGCAGCTGCACGGAAGGTATCAGCAGCACCGAGATAGACTTTCTTGCCGGCTTGCTTGAATTGCCATGCCATTTTTCCTATTGTGGTGGTCTTGCCAACACCATTCACACCTACAACGAGTATGACGTATGGGGTGTTGGTTGGTGAGCCTGTCGAACCATCGTTGGTTGGTGAGCCTGTCGAACCAGACTCAGTCTCTGCCAGCAGAGCACAGATTTCTTCTTTCAAAATGTGGTTCAATTCAGAAGTACCTACATATTTGTCGCGTGCCACTCTTTCCTCTATGCGATGGATTATCTTTAGCGTCGTCTCCACGCCAACATCGCTTGTCACCAACACTTCCTCAAGATTGTCGAGCACATCATCATCAACCGTTGATTTGCCAACAATAGCATGACTGAGCTTACTGAACACGCTCGCCTTTGTTTTTTCAAGTCCTCTGTCAAGAGTTTCCTGCTCTTTAACTATTGTTTCCTGGCTTTTGTCTTTCTTGCCAAATAATCCAAAAAATCCCATTTTATCGTCATTTTTTATTATTGCCGCAAAATTAAGAAATTAATTATGAGTTGTGAGTTATGGGTTGTATTTTTTAGGATTTTTTAACCCCAATCGGTAGGGTGTTCAAAACAGATATAAAATCATGTTCGAAAAAGCGTTATGTTTCAGTGCTTTCATATTACTGTTTTTTAACACTTTAGGCAACAAAATAGTTCTTTAAAAATTTGTATAATTCGCTGATTTTTAGTAACTTT
>JAZLKO010000116.1:0-17600 GCA_045597685.1 Prevotella sp. | reverse complement strand
AACTTGCCACACATCGTGAGATGAGAAAGCGCGAAACCGCCGTATGCCGAACGGCACGTACGGTGGTGTGGGAGGTCGGTAAATGTGAAAGTAGGAGGCAAATGCCTTTTTATGATTAGCATTTACCTCCTACCCAATTTAGTTAATCCACTTCGTGGCTTTTCTTCCTTGACTTTGTTTTCCTCTGTCGCGACTCAGCATAATGCAAATAAATTTGCCTTCTGCTCTCGGTTTGTCGTCAGTTCAAGTTTTTTCAATTTGGCATCATCATCATTGGTGATTTGGCTTTGATGGTTTTACCTACTTCTGATGCTTCTTTGTCGGCACTGTCAAGTTTGAACACCATAAAATCTGGTTTCTTCTTTGTGCAAGGTGTCCATTCTCCTCCTTTGTTGCCGTTAGGATCGCTATATTTAGCAAAGTTTGTCCATGCTGTGAGCATTTTTTCAGATAAATCCCAATCGCCTTTTGTCCAAGGTCGCCAGCAATGCTTTAATGACTTGAACACGAACCACAGGTCTGAAGAGTGGAATGCACCTTTCAGTCGTGCTGTTACTTCTGGATGTGAGCCATCGTCGGGCAGTGGGCGTGCAAATTCGTATGCGTAAGCCTTGTTGCCAATTTTTTCACGGTTGTAGCAGAATTCTGCTATTCCTTCTGCCATGTCGCCCATATCGTGGAGTGTGTAGCCTATCATATAAGGCACGTCAGCAAGATGTCCGTTGAGGGCTGCGTCGTCGAAGCTTTCCTTGCACACATATCCATCAATAATTGGGAACATCGGCATCCATACGTTTTCCTTTGTTGCGGAATTGTAGATGTTGTTGAGTGCATAGAGGGTTTCTGTTGATGCCTGACGCATTTTATTTATGTCGGTGATGCCAGCCCAGTCGAACACTTTTTTGTTGAGGTTGCAAGCATCTGCGAATGATAGAGGAGCGTATCTGCTTGGACGAGAAGGTTGAGTTGCTGTGGAAAGACCGCCTGCACTCATGATGACTGCCTTATGGAACAGACCGCGTGCAAGTGGTGATTCACACAATGTCCTGACGCTGCCACCACCAGCACTCTGACCAAAGATAGTGACATTGTTGGCATCGCCTCCGAACTGGGCAATATTTTTGCGTATCCATTTTAAGGCTTCGATTTGGTCTAAGATACCATAGTTGCCCGAAACATGTTGTTCGTTTTCTTCGTTGAGGGCAGGGTGAGTGAGGAATCCGAAAATGCCGAGACGATAGTTGATGGAAACAAGGATGACATCTTTTGCAGCCCATTCCTGAGCATCAAATTCTGGTTCCGAGCCCCATCCTTCGCGATAGCCGCCACCATGAATCCAAAGAGCAACAGGTAGTTTTTTGCCAACCTGTCCTGAGGCTTTTGTCCAAACGTTAAGATAGAGACAGTCTTCGCTGTAAGGTGATTCTGCACCATAGCCCCATTCTGTGAAATATCCGCCAGGGTATTGGATCGCCTGATAACTTGGATGACCGAAACGGTCGCAAAGTTTAACGCCTTTCCAAGCCACCACCGGTTGTGGAGCTTTCCAGCGTAAGTCCTTAATAGGAGGAGCAGCATAAGGAATACCGCGATAAACAATTACACCTTCAATGTCGGTGGTTACACCTTGTACTTGTCCTCCTTCAATTTTAAGTACAGGAGTTGCTGCATACAAGCTGCTGCTGAGCAGCATTGCAGCCAAAAGAAAAAATGTTTTTTTCATAAGATTGATAAATTGATTTGGTTAGAAATTTTGTTGGTTAAAGTTTCTTGGACGAGCCAAGCGACAAGGTCGATGACGCAAGTTCTACTTTAAAAATGTATTTCTTCGTCTTTGGCAGAGAAGGAACTTATATATGCTGTGGCTGACTTGAAATAATAGACAATGGTGTTGTCATCGTTTTCATTGTACATACTACGAAGTTCTGGATAGGCTTCGAGCATGGATTTCTTTGCCTCGATTCTTTCGTCAGGTATCAGTTCTCCGCTCAGGCGTATCCACTTTCCGCCATCGAAGCAGCAAAGCTCTGCCTTTGGGTTTCCTGCCAATTGCTTGACAATGCGTTTCTTCTTGCCTGTCTGAATGTATAGTTTTCCTTCAAACAGATTGATTGTTCCAAATGGGCGTACTCTTGGTTGAGACGTGGTAACAGTTTTCCCGTTTATGGTTTCAGTAACATTCTCGGATGTTGCAATGTAGTACGTCTTACATTTCTTGATAAATTCATAAACTTTTTCCATTCCATCGTTGTTTTTTACATTGTTCACTTGTGCATTGCTGTTTAATGCCAACATTGCCATGATGGCCAGAATTGTAATTTTTTTCATTGCTGTTTTGATTTAGTTGTTTTGCGGTTTTGCCTTAACTTCTTAACTCCTTGCGTTTCGACTAATTATCAATTTGGTGCTTGGCGGTAGCAGAAATAGGCTATAGGTAGATATAGTAGATTTGGCACCCAGGCTGCGAATAGTGGTGGTGTGCCCGCGTTGATGGCAAATGTTGATGATACGGTTTGCAACAGGATATAGGTGAAACTTAATGTAAGTCCGATACCAAGTGACAACCCCATGCCTCCTTTACGTTTTTTTGCTGCCAAGGATGCACCAATGATTGTCAGAATGAAGGCGGCAAATGATGTTGCTATGCGCTTGTAATATTCCACTTGATACTGAACAATATTTGTTGATCCCCTATCCTGCTGCTTGCTGATGTAGCGCAACAGTTCGGGTGATGTTAATGTTTCCTGCTGACCGTATGAATATATAAGGTCCATTGGTTCCATGATGATTACGGTATCAAGTTCGTAGCGTGATTCTATTTCTTCTTTCATGCCCTTGAGTTTGCGTATGCGACAGTTGGTAGCATGCCAATGGTAGCGTTCATCGGCTATTGTGTCGTATTGCAGGGATGAGGCAGTTAGATGACTCACAATTTGTTTGTTCTCAAATTTGTCAAGGAAGAAATTATAAGCTGTCTTATGATTATTGTCATAGTGTTCGATGTAAGCTATCACTCCATCACCGACTTGCAGTTGCACGTTGTTGGCAGAATTGTTTTTTGCCTTGTTCATATAGCGGACTTCAAACTCCTGTTTTATGATATTTCCTTTTGGAATAACATACGAACCTAAATAGAAATTCACGACAGATATGATTGCCGCAGAAATCAGGTATGGCCGTAGCAGACGGTTGAAACTGACTCCACTGGAAATCATTGCTACAAACTCGGAGTTGCCTGCCAACTTGGATGTGAAGAAGATGACTGCAATAAAGACAAACAACGGCGAAAACATACATGTGTAGTATGGAATAAAGTTGGCGTAATAGTCCATCACAATAGCACGCAGAGGAGCATGGTATTTGTTGAAGGTAGTAAGGTTTTCGTTTACGTCGAATACTATGGATATGGCAAGAATAAGTATGATGGAAAATATGTATGTTCCAATAAACTTGCCTATGATGTATGTATCTAAGCGTTTAAGCCCTATGTATTTACGTATATTCAATTGTCTCTAAACTCTAAACTCTTTTCCCTAATTGGTCGATAATGCTGCGTTTCCATGTTGTGAAATCTCCTTCTTCTATATGTTGGCGGGCTTGAGTGACAAGCCGCAGATAGAAGGCGAGGTTGTGAATGCTGGCAATCTGCATAGCCAATAGTTCTTGCGCCTTAAACAGATGATGCAGATATGCTTTGGTATAGACAAGGTCGGTTTCGCATCCATCAATATCAATAGGTGAGAAGTCGTTTCCCCATTTCTTGTTGCGCATATTCATGGTGCCGTTCATTGTGAACAGCAGGGCATTACGTCCATTGCGTGTAGGCATTACGCAATCAAACATATCCACTCCTCGTTCGATGGCTTCCAATATGTTTTGAGGTGTGCCAACTCCCATCAGATAACGGGGTTTGTCTTTGGGCAGTATGTCGTTAACGACTTCTATCATTTCGTACATTATTTCAGTAGGTTCTCCGACTGCCAGTCCACCGATAGCATTGCCATCGGCACCTTTATCAGCAACAAACTTGGCGGCTTCTTGTCGCAGGTCTTTGTATTTACATCCTTGCACGATAGGGAACAATGTCTGTTGGTAGCCGTATAGAGGTTCGGTTTTATTGAAACGCTTGATGCATCTGTCAAGCCAGCGTTGTGTGAGTCCAAGGCTTTTCTTAGCATATTGGTAGTCGCTTTCGCCAGGAGGACATTCATCGAATGCCATCATGATGTCGGCACCTATAATGCGTTCGGTATCAATAACATTTTCGGGTGTGAAGATATGGCGTGAGCCATCAATGTGAGACTGGAACTTGCAACCTTCTTCTGATAGTTTGCGGATGCCGGTAAGTGAGAATACCTGAAAACCGCCTGAATCGGTGAGGATAGGCTTATCCCAACCATTAAACTTATGCAGTCCACCTGCAAGACGCAGGGTTTCTAATCCTGGTCGCAGGTAGAGGTGGTAAGTGTTGCCAAGGATAATCTGTGCATTTATTTGATTTTTCAGTTCACTAAAATGTACACCCTTAACACTACCACATGTACCCACAGGCATGAAGATGGGTGTCTTTATCTGTCCGTGGCTTGTGGTGATGATGCCTGTTCTGGCTTCACTCGCACTATCTGTCTTTATGAGTTTGAATTTCAATTTATTTTCAGATTTATCACTTGCAGGTCTTTCATGTCAGAGCTTGTTCCACAGAGCAACTGGTAATTGCCTGGCAAGATGCGCATGGTGTTTGTTTCAGTATCGAAGCGTTCAAATGCTGATTCAGGCATGTCGATGGTGATGTGTTTGCTTTCGCCTGCTTGCAACTCTATTCGCTGATAGCCACGCAATGTCTTTATCGGTCCTTCTGCATCGTCGAGGCATTTAAGATAGACCTGTACCACTTCAGTACCATCTTTTTTGCCTGTATTCTTTATATCAAAACTTACAGTTCCAGCAATCTTGGCTGTGGTGTTGGTTTGTTTTTCAAAGACTGGTTTTGACAGTTTGAAGGTGGTATAGCTGAGTCCATATCCGAATGGGAAGAGTGCTTCACCATTGAAATATCTGTAGGTCTTGCCTTTCATGCTGTAGTCTTCAAAATCTCCAAGCGCAGAATCGTCCTTGTAGAATGTCACAGGCAATTTGCCTGAAGGATTGTAGTCGCCAAACAGCACATCGGCAACGGCATGTCCACCTTGTTCGCCAGGATACCAAACCTGCAGAATAGCATCACAACTTTCGAGTTCTGGTGTCATTGCTATTGCTGAACCGCTGCAACTGACGAAAATGACTTTCTTGCCAGCCTTGTGCAAAGCGTTCAAAATGTCGCGTTGCACTTGTGGAAGTTCTATACTGGTGCGGTCGCCTCCCTTGAAGCCAGGCAAATCAATGCGTGCTTCTTCGCGTTCGATAATAGGTGAGATACCGCCAACAAATATCACGGTGTTGTAGTCTTTTGCTTCCTGCAATGCTGTCTCAATGCTGCGTGATGTTTCCTTGGAATCTAATTCTGGAATAAAATCATCGGTGCCATATTCGAGTACTTTCTGTACATTCTTGTTGGCTGCGACATTTAAACTTGTCAGTTCGCAAGCCTTATAGAATGGAGCTGAGAAATTATAGGCTGAGGTCTTAGCATCGATTCCTTCTTTGATGGTGACGGTATGGGTAGGATTACCATAATAGATGCTCCACATCACAACTGAGTCGGCAGCATTCGGACCCATAACGATGAAACGGTCGGTTTTCTTCAGCGGAAGAGTATTTTTCTTGTTGTGCAACAAAACTATTGATTCCCGCGCCATGTCGAGTGCAATCTGCTTGTGTTTTGGCGAACATACGCAAGAGAGAGGAATCTGTGTCCAGTCGTTTAGTTCGTCGGCATCAAAGTCGCCCAATTCAAAACGCCCTTCAAGCAGTCTTTTCACACTTACGTCAATGTCGCTTTCTTTGATGTAGCCTTGTTCAACAGATTGTGGCAGACTGTTATATACACTACCACAGTTCACATCGGTACCAGCCAGTACTGCCTTCGCTCCAGCACTTTCTTTGTTTGGAGACACTTCGTGATGACCTTCTGCATAGAAATCCCTGATTGCACCGCAATCGCTGACCACCAAGCCTTTGAATCCCCATTCACTACGGAGTATTTGCGTGAGCAGTTTATTGCTGCCACAGCATGGTTCGTCGTATAATCGCTGGTAGGCACACATCACCTCTTTTACTCCAGCATCCATTACTAATGATTTGAATGCTGGCATGTAGGTCTCAAATAGGTCACGTGGCGAGACATTGTCTAAATTCAATCTGTGGCGGGTGCTTTCTGGACCGCTATGCACGGCAAAGTGTTTTGCACAGGCATACGATTTGTAGTAGCGATGCGAGTTTGTTGAAGAATTGAATGGAGTGCCTTGCAATCCTTTGACTACAATTCCTCCCATACGTGATGTGAGATAAGGGTCTTCTCCGTAGGTTTCTTGTCCGCGTCCCCAACGTGGATCGCGGAATATATTTATATTTGGTGTCCAGAACGATGTTCCCTGATACCTTTTCACAGAACCCTTCTTACGGGCTTCGGTGTTTTTTGCACGAGCCTCATCACTTGTTGCGGTATATACCTTATATAATAAGGCTTCGTCAAAACTGGCTGCCATGCCGATACATGAAGGAAAGACAGTACTTCTGCCATTACGTGCCACTCCGTGAAGAGCTTCATTCCACCATGAGAATTCTGGTATGCCCAAACGAGGGATGGCTGGTGAGGAATTGACCATCAGTTGTGCTTTCTCTTCCAAAGTGAGTCTGCTGCACAAATCGGCAGCACGTTCTTTTGCCGACAAATTTGGATTTTGATACGGCAACTGTTGAGCATAGGAAGAGATAGCGAAAACTAAAACGAAAACGAAAACAATAATTCTTTTCATAATGATTGGTTGTGGGTTATGGGTTATGGGTTATAGGTTGTCGGTTAAACCGAAAACCATTATATATTTTGAAGTCGTGCAATGTATTTGCCAAGAATATCGAACTCGATATTTACTATCGAGCCCTCTTTGATGTCACAGAAGTTTGTGTGTTCAAGGGTGTAGGGAATTATTGCAACCTGGAAAGTGTTGTCGGTAGGATTGCATACAGTAAGTGAAACTCCATTGACTGTCACGCTACCTTTGTCAACTGTGAAATAGCCACGACGAGCCATTTCCTTGTCGGCTTTATATTCAAACGTAAAGTATTTACTGCCTGCGGCATCTTCAACCTTTATGCATCTGGCTGTTTCGTCAACGTGTCCTTGTACGATGTGACCATCCAATCTGCCGTTCATCAGCATGGAACGTTCCACATTCACCTTATCACCCACTTGCAGTAGTCCGAGATTAGACCTGTTCAAGGTCTCCTTCATTGCGGTTACCACGTATGTGTTGTCAGATATTCCGACAACAGTCAGGCATACACCATTATGCGAGATGCTTTGGTCGATTTTCAATTCTTCTACAAAGGAACATGAAAGGGTGAAGTCAATGTTGTCACGATCATTTTTTATGTCAACAACAGTTGCAAATTCTTCAACAATACCACTGAACATATTTTATGGAATAATTTATTACGATGAAAGAAGGCTGCACCAGTGATGTGATGAAACTCCGAGTGAGAAAGGTTTGAGTGCTCCGCTATCGCTGTAATCCACCGGCATCAAAGCTACCCGAAGGCGTGGCCCGCCATTGATAGCAGAAGCGTTCTCGGTTTCATGAATTATTTGATGAGTATCCCAATCTAACCGATACAGCCTAATCATGTTGCAAAGTTATGAAAAAAGGTTAGAGGTTAGAGGTTAGAGGTTAGGGTTTTATGATTTTTTAATAAAAATATTCAAGTTTCATGCGAAACTTGTACGATTGGGCGAATTTTTGTCCTTACCATCCTTAAACTTTTAAACCATTAAACTTTTAAACCTTTAAAACCTTACAACACTTTGCAATCTTCCAAATCCTCAAGACTGAAATTGGTTATCAGACTATGACAGCGGTCAATTTCACTTATTGCATGACGTGTAAAGACACGACTACTATGATCGAACAGGTCGCTGCCTGATTCTTTGGCTCTTTGCGCATCATTATTGAGAAACAAGGCAAGAAGAATGTTTGCTGTCATATCATACAGACTACGAGCAAGATAGTCGAGCACTTCTTGATTTTCGAATGCTTTTACTGTATTGATGGCATCTTCCAACTTGCCGACAGACTCTTTCAATGGTGAATCTTCATCAATCAATTCTTGTATCAGCGAGAGGTAAGTACCATTAGTAATATAGCGTAATGCAGCAACAACCTGCAATTGGGTTGTACCTTCATAAATAGAAAATATGCGGGCATCACGATATAGTCGCTGACTCTTGTATTCCATGATGAATCCCGAACCTCCATGCACCTGTATGGCATCATACGCACATTGGTTGGCATATTCTGAAGTCATGCCTTTTGCGATAGGTGTCAGGGCATCAGCGAGGCGGGTGTATTTCTTCAGTTCCTGGCGTTCTTCTGGTTCAAGTTTTCGTTCCTTGGAGAGTTCTTCCAGTCCCTTATAGATATCAACATAGCGTGATGTCATATAGAGGATAGCCCTGCCTGCATCGAGTTTGGCTTTCATTCTTGAAATCATATCATAAACGGCAGGGAAATTTTTTATTACAGTATCGAACTGCTTACGTTCAGAAGCATATTTCACAGCTTCGTTGTATGCTTCCTGGCAAACGCCAACACTTTGTGCCGCAATACCAAGTCGGGCACCGTTCATCAGAGACATTACATATTTTATTAGTCCCAGACGAGTGCTTCCGCATAGTTCTGCTGGTGCGTCCTTGAAAGTGAGTTCGCAAGTCGGCGAACCGTGTATGCCAAGTTTGTTTTCTATGTGGCGAACGTTTACTCCACCATTTTTCTTGTCGTAGATAAACATTGACAGTCCACGACCATCGTGCGTACCTTCTTCCGAACGAGCCAATACAAGATGAATGTCCGAGTCGCCATTTGTGATAAATCGCTTCACTCCATTTAGCACCCAGCCTGTAGGTTCGCCTTCTGGTGTCAATCCCGTAGGTGAAGCTTTAAGCATCACACGCTGCAAGTCTGAACCTGCATCAGGCTCGGTAAGATCCATCGACATTGTCTCGCCCTGGCATACTCGAGGAATGTATTTCTGGCGTTGTTCCTCATTGCCGAATTCATACAAAGTGTCAATGCACGACTGCAACGACCAGATGTTCTGGAATCCAGCATCGGCAGCAGCGATTATTTCACTAAGCATTGTAAAGGCAACAATTGGAAAATTCAGTCCACCATATCTGCGTGGCATGCTCACACCATTGAGTCCAGCCTTAATCATTGCATCCAGATTCTCGTATGTCTTGGAAGCATATTTCATTCTGCCGTTTTCTAAATGTGGACCTTCCATATCTACAGATTCAGAGTTCGGCTCAATGATGTTGGCAGCAATGTCACCAGCAATTTCCATTACTTTGTCGTAGTTCTCCAATGCATCCTCAAAATCCTTTGGTGCTTCAGGATAAAGATTCTGATCTTTATAATTCAATTCTTTCAGTTCCACAATCCGCCTCATCAAAGGATGGTTAAGGTGGAACTTCAACTCTTCTATATCGTTATAATAATTTGCCATGTACAATTTACAATTGAATTAATAATTAACAATTAATAATTAATAATTATGCGGATTTCATCCTCAAGGCTTTTGTTTTAACTCCTTAACTTCTTAACTCCACAATTTTTACAATTTATAGTATTTTATGAGTTTTGGTAGCACATCTTCAACACTACCATTTATGACGTAGTCGGCAATAGTGTTGATTGGAGCATTAGGGTCGGTATTTATCGATATGATTATCTTTGAATCCTGCATACCTGCAATATGCTGAATCTGTCCGCTTATGCCACAGGCTATATACACTTTAGGATGAACGGTGACACCAGTCTGCCCTATCTGCATATCATGTTCGCAGAAACCTGCATCAACGGCAGCACGTGATGCTCCTACCTCGGCATGAATGGCTTTGGCAAAATCGTAGAGCAACTGGAAATTCTCTTTGCTCCCTACACCAAACCCGCCAGCAACAATTATAGATGCTCCCGACAAATTGTTTTTAGATTGTTCAACGTGTCGGTCTAACACCTTTACTATATAGTCGGCAGGGGAGACAAACTTTGATACATCTTCATAAATTATTTCAGCATCAGCCTTCTTGCTTATGCATTCTTTTCTCATAACCCCAGGGCGCACAGTAGCCATCTGTGGTCTGTGTTCTGGGTTTACTATTGTTGCAATGATGTTGCCTCCGAAAGCGGGACGTATCTGATAGAGCAACTTGTCGTAATGCTTGCCACTTTTTCGGTCATCGTATTCGCCAATTTCCAAAGCAGTACAATCTGCTGTCAGTCCGCTGGTGAGTGCTGATGAAACACGTGGTCCCAAATCACGCCCAATCACCGTTGCTCCCATCAGGCAAATCTGTGGCTTTTCTTTCTTGAACAGGTTGATAAGTATTGCAGCATGTGGATTGGTAGTATAAGGTGAAAGTCGTACATCATCGAACACATGCAACCTGTCAACACCAAATGGCATTATTTGGTCTTCCACACAGCCTTTTATGTTGCCGCCTGCTACGATAGCCTCTAACAGCACTCCAAGTTCGTCGGCAAGTTGTCTGCCTTTAGTCAGCAGTTCCTGAGATACTTCGGCAACTTGCGTACCTTCTATTTCACAATAAACGTATATGGAATTCATAGTCAAATAACCTTATTTTCTTTAAGTTCGGTAATCAGAGATTTCAAATCTTCATCGCTTGCCGAAAGAGTTTTTACTTCTTTTGCTTGGAACACAATATTTTGCACAGCCTTGACCTTTGTCGGTGAACCGCTTAATCCGCATTGTGCAGGGTCGCCATCAATATCTGCTACGCTCCAGCAGCAAGATTCCGGCAGTTCATAATGCTTATAAGTCATCACTCGTTTTGCGTTGCGTGGACGGCATGGTGCAGCGCTGCCATTTACGGTAATCAGACAAGGCATAGGCACTTCAACCGTCTCAACACCATTGTCGATATGACGGTGCACAGTCAAGGTGTAATCCTTATTCACTTCTATTGATTCTGCGTACGTCACCTGTGGAAGATTCAATTTTTCGGCAACCTGCGGTCCTACTTGTGCAGTATCGCCATCAATAGCCTGTCTGCCACTTATGATAATATCAACTTTCCCTGCTTTTTTGATTGCTGTTGCCAAAGCATACGATGTAGCCAATGTGTCGGCTCCTGCAAAAAGTCTGTCAGTAAGCAAACATCCTCCATCGGTGCCGCGGAACAGACCCTCCTGAATTATCTCTGCAGCACGTGGAGGACCCATTGTCAAAACCCTTACAACAGATTCTGGATAGAGTTCCTTTATGCGCAGAGCTTGTTCCAAGGCATTTAAGTCTTCTGGATTAAAAATCGCAGGCAATGCACTACGATTGACCGTACCTTCTGGAGTCATCGCATCCTTCCCCACATTTCTTGTGTCAGGAACTTGCTTTGCAAGGACAATAATGTTTAATTTCATACCAATTAAAAATGTTAGCGTTGCTAATTAAAAAAAAATCAAAAATTGCCAGTTGTGTTGCAAAGGTAAGAAAAAGGTTGAGGGTTGAGGATTGAGGGTTGAGGGTTTTTAACCTTTTTTATTAAAAAATCATAATTATCAATTGTCAATTATCAATTATCAATTAAAAAACAAAGTTTTTTCTTACTTTTGCAGAAAGTATTGGAATATGAAATTTATTTCGTGGAATGTTAATGGCTTGCGTGCTGTAGCAGGAAAAGGCTTTTCTGACATTTTCGAGTCCTTAGATGCCGATTTTTTCTGTTTGCAGGAAACAAAAATGCAAGCGGGACAACTTGATTTGGCTTTCCTTGGTTATCAGAGTTTTTGGAACTATGCCGAAAAAAAAGGCTATTCGGGGACGGCAATCTATACGCGACATACTCCTGTCAGCGTGACAGTCTCTCCCAAACTGCCTCAGGCAACAGGTGTTGTTGCTGCTGACAACGAAGGTCGCATCATAACTCTTGAAATGAAAGATTTTTATCTTGTCACCTGCTACACTCCAAATTCGCAAGACGGATTGCGACGATTGTCTTATCGTATGCAATGGGAAGATGATTTCCTGCTCTATCTGAAAGAGTTAGAGAAAAACAAACCAGTAATCGTCTGTGGTGATTTGAATGTAGCACATGAAGAGATTGACCTTAAAAATCCTAAGACAAATCATAACAACGCTGGGTTCACCGATGAGGAACGGCAGAAAATGACAGCATTGCTCAGCAATGGTTACATTGACACTTTTCGCTATTTCTATCCCGACTTGAAAGATGCTTATTCATGGTGGTCGTACCGATTCCTTGCAAGAGAGAAAAATGTAGGTTGGCGTATAGATTATTTCCTCGCAAGCCAGCAACTCAAAAATAGGCTACAGAGTGCAAAGATTCATTCCGAAATACTCGGCTCCGACCATTGCCCAGTAGAACTAATAATGAAATAGATAGTAAATCATAAATACAAAATGATACAATCAATGACAGGCTACGGTAAAGCAACCGTAGCATACAATGGTAAAAAAATAAATGTTGAGATAAGATCTCTCAATAGTAAGGCATTAGACATAACGGCACGAATCTCACCTGCTTATCGTGAAAAGGAAATAGAAATCCGCAAGATGATTGCCGATGTCGTAGAACGCGGGAAGGTGGAATTTTGTCTCTGGGTGGCCGACGATGCAGGAGTCAATGCTACACCAATAAATGCAGCACTGGTCAACAACTACTATCAGCAACTGAAAGGAATCTCCGAACAGTATGGCATACCACAACCCACAGACTGGTTTCCAACTTTAATGAGGATGCCTGATGTAACTGCCAACAATGAGATACAGGAATTATCCGACGAAGAATGGCAGAATGTTTCATTTGCTATCAAGCAGGCTTTGGATAAACTTGTGGAATTCCGCAAGCAGGAAGGTGAGGCTCTGCAAAGCAAGTTTATGGAGAAAATTCATAATATTGAAAATCTTCTTCAGTCAATCGAACCATTTGAAAAAAGCCGAGTTGAAAAGATTAAAGCCCGCATCATAGACGGCTTGAAGCAGATTCCAGAAGTGGAATACGACAACAACCGACTTGAACAGGAACTGATTTACTATATCGAAAAATTAGACATCAGCGAAGAAAAGCAACGGCTCAGAAATCATTTGAAATACTTTGTTGAGACCATGGAGACTGGTTATTCGCAAGGTAAGAAACTTGGTTTCATTGCTCAGGAAATGGGACGGGAAATCAACACCACAGGCAGCAAGAGCAACAATGCTGAAATGCAGAATCTCGTTGTAATGATGAAAGACGAACTGGAACAGATAAAGGAACAGGTTCTGAATGTAATGTAATGTACAATTTATAATTGAATTAATAATTATGCGGATTTCATCTATGCAAGGTAAACTTTTGATTTTTGCAGCTCCATCGGGTGCAGGTAAATCTACAATAGTAAACTTTATAATGCAACAGGGACTGAACACTCATTTTTCAATTTCTTCTACTACACGTGAGCCACGTCCGCATGAGCACAATGGCGTGGAATATTTCTTTATATCTAAAGAAGAATTTGAAAAAGCCATCCAAGACGATGAATTTGTGGAATACGAGGAGGTGTATTCCGGAACATACTATGGCAGCCGCAAATCACAGGTTGAAAGGCAATTGCAAAATGGGGAAAATGTCGTTTTTGATGTGGATGTTAACGGAGCAATGGCAATAAAACGGCATTATGGCGACAAAGCATTGTCGGTTTTCATCATGCCGCCAAGTAAGGAAGAACTGAAAAAACGACTCATCAACCGTGGTACAGATTCGCTTGAGACAATTGAAAAGCGAATGGAACGTGTGGACTACGAACTGCAGCAGGCTGTAAATTTTGACCAGGTTGTGATAAACGACAATCTTGAGCAAGCACAACAAAAAGTCTTGGCGTTAGTAACCGATTTCCTAAAAAGCCAGAAGAAGTGAAACGCTTAGGGATTTTTGGAGGTAGTTTCAACCCTATTCATAATGGACACATTAGATTGGGCGAAGCTTTTTTCAGTCAAGCCAAACTCGATGAACTATGGTTTGTTGTCTCACCACAAAATCCATTGAAGCAGAATGCTGATTTGCTCGATGACAATCTGCGACTTGAAATGACGAAACTTGCGCTTGAACTGAGGACAAGCCAAACACAGAGGGAAAGCTTGCTTTCACTATGTTTTGGCGCGAACGAAGAAAAGACGCGAAGCGGCTTAAAGCAATCGTTACCATTCAAGGCTTCCGACCTTGAATTCCATCTGCCCCGACCATCATACATGATAAACACCCTTAATGCCATACGGGCTAATTATCCGGATTACCAGCCCATACTCCTAATTGGTGAAGATAATTGGGAACGCTTTCCGCAATGGTATCATAGCGAAGAAATCAAAGCCAAATATGAGATTTTTATTTATCCAAGACAAAATGATAACGATAACGATACGCTTCGCTACGATAACGATAACTCTGACACAACCCACAACCCACAACCCATAACCCACAACCAGAGCACACCCCTCACCCTTGTTAATGTCCCACTATTAGACATCAGCAGTACCCAAATCCGCAACCTTATCCGCCAAGGCAGACCAATAGCCCACCTTGTTCCTCCAGCAGTTGCCGAATACATCCAAGACAGGAAATTATATAGGTGTGTTCTATAAATTCTAAAATGATATGAACTCTTATGGTAGCCTTCGTGTTGGATGCTTTAACTCCCTGACTCCTAATCAACTGGAGCTTGCGAAAGTTGAATAATTTGATACATTCTGTACCTTTTTTGAGGCTTGAAATCTTGAATGAAACGGGTTCGGCAATACCGTATTTCATTGTAAATGTGCTTTTTAGATAAAAATTTGAATAGGCTCAAGCGTTTCAGTTTCAGTTGTTTCAATTGTTTTTTGAAGGGTGTCAATTTTGCCAATTCTTGTATAATATATTGATTATTAATAAGTTATAAGTGTTTAAATAAGGGGTTGGAAAATAACTGACCCTTTGAAATCGAATTGAAACTGAAACAACTGAAACACTTGTGCCAGTTAATGATTACTTTTTGTATGCCTTTTCTTGTATGAGGCCTTTGAGAGAATTCATGTAGCCACCACAAATCGGATTAGCAGTTAGGTTAGGCAAGACTTACTCCTTAACTTCTTAACTTCTTAACTTCTTTAACTCCTAATAAACCTCTGCTCTACGGAGGACTTAAGGAGGAGATAAGGAGGAGATAAGGAGGAGAAGAGGCGATGCCAGGGCATTAATTGACAATTGACAATGCTTCAAAGTTCAAGGTCAGAGTCAGTAGTCAGAGTCAGTAAAGTCTCCGTACGCATAAAGCAACTACAAAGCAACTACAAAGCAACTGATAGACTATCTTCATGGTTTCTTTGTTGCTTCTTTGCCCTTTATTCAGACACTATTTCACTATACGATAACACTTCCACCATTTGCGCTGCAAAGATATACAAAATAGAGCCATAGGAACCATCCCTCTAACCCTTTCTAAAAACCTCAAACCCTGGTTTTGTCAACTTCTTCTCAACCATATTACTACCCTTTACTCACAATTTGCTCACACAGACTACACTCTATCGCTACTCTATAGGAGTGAGTAAATAGTGAGTAAATAGTGAGTAAAAGGGTTACATAAGGTAGTGAAAAACCATTTATTACTCCTTCTGTATGTTGATAATGATACAATATTTATGTTTTGAGGAAAAGGTTTATTTCGGTTTATCGCCTTGGGATTATTGCAGAACCCGATAGGGTAATGATGTAGGTGGTTGAGAACATTTGGGAACTTGTTCACAAAGGGGTTCAAACACCAGCGTCATCGATGGCTCGTAAGAGACATCTGCAACAATCTCAAGGGGTGGATATAGGTTTTTGTCTAAATAAGACTTCTTCCACTAAAATTTCACTGACCCTTTAGAACCGCTGAGTCACAATAATTTAGTAGTTAAAACATGTTAAAAGTTTGGAGGGAAGAAAAATAATTCTTAATTTTGCATCCTGACAGTGAGTCTGCCGATGTGTGGGCTTGGGGTCAACAAAACTTATTGGACAAACAACGCACCGCCTACGTGTTAGGCAAAGCGTTTGGGAGGACGTTACAAACGTTATCTTCTGTCTTCTAACTTCGCAACTTAGAAAATTCCAAAGAAGATTTCGCAATGGACGGCCGCTACGGGTAGTTATATCTGCTACCTTATTATCGTTGTATGAATAATAAGGTGTTCTATAACTTATCTCGGCGTGGGCTTACTGTTGCTTATCCTTTGGAATGGCAGTGCGAAGGCCTGAAGACGGGGTAAGCGGAATGTTAGAACCCACGTCTTTTCATTTTCCATCTATTCAGCAACACAATTTTAACCGCCGAATCTGGGTTTCTATAGGCACAAAATTTTTTTCGCTTATGCCAAATCCTTATTTGAAGACGGCTACCGTCACTTACAAAAATGTTACATTGGAAGTTGCATCCATTGACCAAAGCAACATGTCACAACTTGTAGCAAAACACTATCAAACTTTTTTGGGGCAAGGTAATATTCCAGGGCCTCATCTTGGAGATCCGAATGCGAACGTCTATTGGCTATTGGGCAATCCAGGAGGATATGTTCCTGGCATTCCAAATTTAGTCCTAATGAACAATTTGACTTTCAACGCTGGTGGAAATATATTAGTGAACCAACAATACAGTTCCCACCCTGGTTTTAGTTGGCTTATGAAAAATTGGAGAGCAATCATCAATGCAACAGGTTCAATCCCTGATATATTTACTATCGACTATTTTCCTTTTCATTCAAAAAATTTACAACCTTTCATGAGAAATCCATCATTGTTACCATCATACGATTATTACAATACTTTGATAGACAATGCAATTAATATGAACAAAGTCATTGTTATTGGACGTTTGCAATCAGAATGGATGACAAGAGTTCCGCAACTGAGTAATTACAATAATTTAATTTGTTTGAAGAACCCACGAAACGTGGCATTAAGTCCTGGCAACATGTCTGCTTTGGAGTGGACTATGCTCTTGAATGCAGTTCAAAATAAAACTACACAAGTCATTACACCGTATAATCCTTGAATGATAAAAATATCAAACTAAATTACACTTTTAAACCCAAAGGTTATGAAAAATTTTATTAAACATTTATCCATGCTCTGCTTATTCGGTATGATAAGCATGGGAGCAAGTGCAGAAACTCATCAAGGTTCATGTGGCGCTAATGCAAATTGGTCATTAGATACAGAGTCAGGTCTGCTTTCCATTACAGGTAGTGGAGCTATGAACGATTATAGTTATTATAGGGATAGTCGTTTAATTCCAAGAATTCAATATTGATTGACGAGGGTATGCCTTCCAAGGCTGCCCTCGTCAGCCTTTTTCTGAGTTTTGTCGTTGTTTGAGTCGATTTTCGTATCGTCATGACATAGTTATCCCCTA
>JAZLKO010000115.1:0-16937 GCA_045597685.1 Prevotella sp. | reverse complement strand
GAAGAACCAGGTGAACAAGCGTGGCTACAACAAGTTTCTTGAAATCAGCAAGGACATAGAGGTCGTCATCAGCGAAGAGAAGATAGCAGAGGACTGCAAGTGGGATGGACTTAAGGGCTACATTACCAATACGAATCTCGACGCAGAACGCGTCATTGCCGAGTATCATGGTCTTTGGGTTGTGGAGCGTGCATTCCGCATTTCAAAAGGAACTCTCGAAATGCGACCGATGTTTCACTTTACAGAACGAAGGATAGAGGCGCATGTCTGCATATGCTTCATCGCCTATAAGGTATATAAGGAGTTGGAACGGCTTATTGCCATCAACGAGATAGGGATGAGTGTCGATAAAGTGCTTGATGCAGCCAAGACAATCACTACAATCAGGGTAAAGATGCCAGAGAACGGTACTTTCTTCACGAAAACCCTCTTCTTGACAGAGAAACACCTCGCAATCAAGCCGCTTTTCGACCTATCGGACAGTGATTCTTAATTTGGGTGACGCATTGATGAAGTCAGGAATAATTTAACTATATTAATACAAAGTTATCAAAGATCCCAAACGACTGATTCCCCAATCTCCCAATTAGCTCAGACATTTCCAAATCCCAATTCATCCGTAGGTGTCTTTAAAGACAAAAAAAGTTGCTGATTCACATCAGCAACTTTCCTAACTAAAATAACCTAAAACTAAAACTTATACTATGAAAACAATCTATTGTCTATTTCAACTTAGATTTTTAAATTCACTGCAAAGATAGTGCTTTTTATAATTTATCTCCAAATATTTTTCGCATTCTTTGCCTATTTTGCCATTTTTTTTGACAATAATCAATTATTATATGTCTAAAATCCGTTATAAAATGTCTATTTTGTATTGGATTTGAGTATTTTTTGCTAACTTTGCGCCAAAATTCATAGGTCATGAAAAAAATAAGTTTTTTTATATGGACATTAGTATGTCTTGCAACAAGTTGTAGTGAACATTGTTTCACTGTTGATGGTGCAATTAAGAATGCGAAAGATTCAGTGTTATATTTCGAGAACATTGGACTAGAAGAAATCACTTGTCTGGATTCTGTTGTTCTTGATGCAGATGGTAGTTTTTCATTTTCAGAGCCGACAGTTGCTGCTCCAGAATTTTATCGTCTGAGGATTGCCGACCAGATTATCAGTTTGAGTATTGATTCCAGCGAGGTTGTTTCAGTAAAAGCCACTTATCCGGAAATTGCTACCAACTATACCGTTGAAGGGAGTGAGAATTGTACGCGAATCAAGGAACTGGCTTTGCGTCAGATGGATTTGCGCAAGCGCATTGAAAAGGTGATGGTTGATGAAACTCTGAGTTCGGCAGCAGAAGACGATAGCATAATGGGGATAATAACCAATTACAAGGCTGCTGTTTGCAACGATTATATTTTCAAGGATCCAAGTTGTGCATCGTCATATTTTGCATTATTCCAAACAATAGGAGGCATGCTGATATTCAATCCAAGTTCAGACAAGAATGATGTAAAAGTTTTTGCCGCAGTTGCAACAAGTTGGGACACATTCCATCCTAATGCGAAACGTGGGGTGAATCTGCATAATATTGCAATCGAAGGTATGAACAACACACGAGTTCCTAAACGCGACACTCTTTCAATCGACCCAGCAAAGGTTGAAGAGGCTGGGATAATAGACATTGCACTTCCTGACAAGCAGGGAAACATACGCAGACTTACGGAATTGAAAGGAAAAGTTGTATTACTACATTTCAATGTATTCAACACAGCAAATAGTCCTGCAATAATAATGCAATTGCGCGATTTGTATAATCAGTATCATAGCAAGGGATTGGAGATTTATCAGGTGTCGTTTGATGAAAACGAACATTACTGGAAGACAACTACTGCTAAATTGCCATGGATTTGCGTACGCGATGCCAATTGTGAAGCATCACAGTATATACCTATTTACAATATACAGAGCATTCCTGCATATTATCTGATTGACCGTACTAATACATTAAGATTCCGCGATAGTCAGATAAAAGACCTGCCTACAACAATTGCCGAACTTTTGTAAGGCGGCAATAAACTAAAATTAGCACATAATGCACACTCTTAATCAGGGTGTGCATATTTTTTTGCACAGTTAAAAACGGGTTGTGCAAAGTTGTTCTATCTTTCCATAAAATTGTTTAATTTTCCTATAAAATTATTTAGTTTTTCCAAGAAATTGTTTTATTTGTAATGTTTTTTCATACCTTTGCACCCGCAAAACTGAACAATAAAAAAGAAAAAATGAACAACAGGAAAAATTACTTATTATTAGTATTATTGCTATCTTCTTCGGCAGTATTTGCAGGTGGATTGTTGGAAAACACAAACCAGAGTATAAACTTCCTACGAAATCCATCGCGCGATGCAGCAATCGGTATTGACGGCGTTTATAGTAATCCGGCTGGTATTATGTTTCTTAAGGATGGATGGCACATGGAGTTTAATTGGATGATGGTGCATCAAGACCGTGATACAAAGAGCAAATATGGCGACTTATTCAATTATAATACCAACAATCCAACCCTCCCTGCATTAGATGGAAAGGGCTATCGCTCATTTGACGGGGATGTAAATGTACCAATACAACCATCGTTGTTTTTGGCTTATAATAAGAAAGATTGGAGTTTCCAATTCGGCTTTGGTTTTGTTGGCGGCGGTGGTGGCTGTGAGTTTAGCAATGGACTTGGTAGTTTTGAAGGGCTTGTTGGTGGCATATTAGCACCTCAATACTTGATGGCAGTGAACAATATGACTGGCAGCAATTACAATTTTGCAGGTTACAGAATGAAATCATACCTGAAAGGCACATCATACGATTTGGGGTTGACTTTTGGCATAGCGCGCAAGTTGTTCAAGGACTTTAGTGCATACGTTGGACTGAGGGGAATAATTCTTATTAATAAATATGAAGGTTTTATTAAAGACATCGCCGTAAGGGGCGTTGATGAGAAGGGGAACACGGAAATCATACCATACACAGATTCATTTATTCTTGATTGCCGTCAGAATGGTTTTGGGATTGCTCCTATCGTAGGATTTGATTATAGAATCAATAAACATTGGAACCTTGCTGCAAAATGCGAATTTAAAACTAAATTAACGGCTACAACAACAGCAAACAATAATGAGGCCTTCAATAATCTTGCGAATGGTAATGAGACTTTCGCTGGTTATGTTGATGGAGCAAAAACATCACAGGATCTTCCTATCTACCTTACTGCTGGAGTGCAATATTCTCCAATAGACAACGTACGCATAATGAGTGGCTACCATCATTACTTTGATATGGATACACGGCAATATTCCAAAGATTTGGTTGGATACACTAATGAGATTACTTTTGGTGCAGAATGGGATATCAGTCGGAAAATTGAGATTAGCGGTGGAATGCAGAAGACATGGTACCGACTTGATGACGAAATGGAAACAGATTCAAATTTTGCTTTGGACAGTTTTTCTCTTGGCTGCGGAATTGGGATTAATGTTTCTGATAAGATAAAACTTAATATTGCTTACTTCCAGACTAATTATTTAGACAAGGAGATAAAAACCGCTGATAGTGAAATTCATTTCCGCCGTACAAATCGAATTCTTGGCTTAGGCATTGATTGGGGTTTCTAAAAAAAAATCCTTCTCCATCGAGAAGGATTTTTTTGAAGCCTCTTGCAAATCTTCACTCAAAAGGGTGAAAATTCAGAGGATATTTCTTATTTATTTCAGGATGATTGCTGCTGTGGTTGTGATGTCGTTCACGTTTATTGTGCCGTCGCAATTAGCATCTGCATTCTTTTCATTCCAGAGTTCTGCAGTACCATTCAAAATGAAAGTTGCAATTGTTGTAATGTCGTTCACATTTACGAAACCGTCATTATTTGCATCTCCCAAAAGGACATCAGAATCGCTTGCACCAAAGAGATAGATATCTGTGATGTATGCTGAACTGCCGCCAAGGACTTGCTTTACACGTACAAACACTTCATCTGTGCCATTGTAAGCTCTTTCAACTCTTGTCCAGTTTCTTCCAACATTAGGACTCTTAACACTATCAACTGCCACCCAGCCATTTACATCTGTCGTATCTTTTGAAACAGCTATTTCGAATGTATGCTGAGACACAGTCGGAGAATCGTCGGATGGCTTCTGACCATTTCCGAGTACCAAGAAAATATTGAACGGACCCTTGAAAGGCTTTATTGTTTCGATGCTTGCGTTTGCAGATTCACCGTCTTTCTTACCACCAAACTGAATGCTACCGCTTGTAATCAGCTTGTCAGAGTTGTCAAGGTCGTCAACCTTCCATGCATTGTAAGCTGAAGAGTTGGCAAGGTCGTAGGTTGTGCTCATCTTCAGCCAATCCATCACCTGTCCGTAAGATTTCAGTTGCCAGTCAAGATTCATACTATCTGCAACTTCCACTCCTTCTGCGGTATTTACTCCTTGAGTTTCTGGGTCAAGAGGAATAGTAATGATTTCTCCAGTTTCAGGATCAACATCTTCCTGATACATGCTGCGGGCAGTTTTTCTCCAAGAGAAATAATAGTTTGTTGATGTGCTGCCTGCATTCCAGTCTGCAGAACTACAGTTGATATGTGTGATTACATTGCGACGAGGTTTGCTTACAGGCAGAATAATTTCCTGTGCAGCTTCTGATGTTGCACGCATATTACTTACTGTAAATGCGTAAATCTGCTTTGAGTTAGGATTATTATAAATCTGTATAGGTTCTGTATAGATTGATGATATAGTAGTATCTCTGTCGCCTGTGTAATTGTAATAGATTGCAATTTCTTCACCATCTTTAGGCTCAATGCTATGAGAAATCTCTATATCTACTGCCTCACCGTTATCTCTTTCACGCATACTGATAACAGGCATATCCAACTGATCGAGCATCACAACATCTGCTGAAACCACTTCGCTCAATTCATAGCCTTCACCAAGTGCTACCACTTTGATGGTGCAATCCTCTGTCAGAACCACTGGTTCCTTATAGAGTGTGCTTTCTGGTGTAGGGTCGCTTCCGTCTGTTGTATAATATATTGCTGCTTTTGCAATCTTATCAACTATGGTTACTGTAGCATTGCGATTTCCATTCTCTATTGTTATTTCAGGAGCTGGTGTCGGAGTAATTTTTGACTTTGAACCAGCTGCTGCAGTTATAACATTTGAGAATATAGGTTCGGTTCCTTCTGGTACGTCAGCCAATGCTTCTGCATTATATGGCATATAGTAGTATGCATTGTGATTAGTGTTATGGCTATGGAAAAGAACTGCACTTGGTGTTTCGTCACCTTCTTCTTTATAGTCCACTGCATAGACATCATCATCGGCAAAATTGCCTTGAAGGGCAAGTCCAACAGGCATAGCTTCGCCATTAGTTACTGAAAACATACGTTGGTCTCCCTCTTCAACAATTTCAATACTTGCGAACAGAATAGCATTCTCTTGCTTGATTTCTGCAAGTTCCGTTGAGGATTCTGTAACCAAACCATAGCCCCATGCTTCATAAAGTTCTGATGAAAAGTTTACAACAGGCTGCCATGGAAGTTGTGCCTTCAAGAATTTAGCATAATCCACACCAATGGCAGGGTCAATAACAACACAATCATAATCACGTAGTGATAATGTGGATAAATCGGTTATACTGAGGTCGATAGGTGTTGCTGTATAATATTCGAGTGATGAAAGTCTATCTTTTAATCCTGCTGTTTGAGTTGCATTATAGAGATATGCAATCGGAGTCTTCGTGTCGTCGGACTCAATTGTAATAAAACTGATGTGGCATCCTTTTGATGCTACAAGCTTAGCTTCAGTTTTTACGCCATCACCTGCTGGAATAGTCCAGCTTATTTCTGCGTATGTCTTTACTTTTACAGCAGCCTCGTCATCGGCAGTAACCACTGCACCATCAATATAAAGATCAAAACCACGAGCCTCGCTTGGCTTGTGTGATTCCACACCAATAGTCAGTTTTGTTCCTCTTCTGACATCTGGTACTGAAATTGTATCTCCAGTGCTGAAAATCCAAAGATATGCAGGTGCATTGTATGGTCCCCATGCATTAGCATCGGTTGTTGTCTGCATATTCCAGATAAGTCCAAGTGCAGGTGAAGAACCTTTGCATGAAAATCTCAACCCTCTTAATTCAGGAATTTCGATTCCATTAACAAGTACTGGAGCATAAGTCTGTGAACCTACCTTGAAGTAGCATCCATCAACACCATCTCCACAACCGCCACTCTTTTCCACCGTGCGCCAGTCTGCATTATCATCAACAGTTGAAACGGCTACTGACTTAAGCATACTAAGAGTTGCTTCACTCCAATTAGTAAAGTTCCAAGTTTTTGCGTTTGTTGCAATAGCAACGCAAAATACAACGATTAAAACAAAAAGTTTTTTCATAATAAGATAATTTTAGTGTAGTATAAAACGTATTTTATAGTGTATAATCTATCAACTATTGCAATATCATTTTAGCAATAGTTGTAATGTCATTCACGTTTATTATTCCGTCTGCATTAGCATCGGCTGCCTCTGTATATTCTTCACCTGTAAGGATGATGCCAGCCAAGTTGGTAATGTCATTTACATTTATTTCACCATCACCATTTGCATCACCACGCAGCGTAACCACTTTTAATATTCCTGATGTCAGCAATGTTGATGTGTCCCAAATGTATTTTTTCGGATATACTTCCACAATGTTGCCTGTAGGCTTTGTTGTTCCTATCGTGAACACTCTCAACATGGTGTTTGGTTTCAACTGTATTTCGCTTGCTGTCTCGTCGATAGTTAATGTGGCTTTAGTCAGAGTTGCACCTCCATTTAGTGCGATGGAATTTGTAATTATTGCCAAGTCAGTTGCTTTGACTGGTATCTGGATATTGCTGTTGGCAACTGTAAGTTTTGCTGAAAGTGTGAGTTTGTTGCCACTTACATTATTGCCATCGCCTGCAAAGATTGTTGCACCTTTGTTGACAGACACTTGTCCGGCTAATGTTCCTTTGCCGCCAAGTGCAGCACTATCGGTGACTGTTATTATGCCTTTGCCAGTATGCTTGCCATTGATTATCAGTCTACCTCCTTTTACAGTTGTCTTGCCTTTATAATCATTTGTTCCCGAAAGGGTCCAGTCGCCTGTTCCTACTTTAACGATGTTCACAGTACCAGTATGTCCACTGCCAGAACATGAATAATTATTGATAACACCACTGAAAGTTTCGTTTGTGTTGGCACTTCCAATTGTCCAGATGGTATTGAATCCGTCTGTCTGTTTGCTCGACCCGCGAAGTTCGGTTCCCGTGTCACCAGATAGTCCGCCAAGTGTGTATTCACCATTAGTATCCCATCCTGCTGCACATGCTCCATTCTTCAAGATTACCACCCCATTTGGAATGCTCTTCTGCTTGTTCAGTAGGAAGAGGTTTCCTTTTGCAGTGGCATTGGCTATCAGCGTACCGGTAAACTCGCTCCAGTCGCCTTGTATGTATTCTCTCAAATATGGTATGTTGAACTGCAATGTTCCTCCGCCTGTAACTTTGCTGCTGATGTAGCAATTGCGGTTAGGTGAGAAATAGGAGGTTATGCTATCAGCAATTTCAATTGGGAATGAGTATGTTTCATAAGTAGCAGATTCACCAGCAGTTTTTAGTGTTCCACCTGCAAGTACTAATTTACTGCTTTCACCTATTCCATTGTTTGATATTTCAGGTTTGCTCAGATAGAGTGTGCCGCCCTTTAGTATAGTCTTACCAGTATAACCAAAGAAATTTGCTGTGCCTACTGTTATTTGTCCCTTACCGTCAACAATGAAATTTGCCGAGTTTCCAGTGTCTTCAATACGCCCATTCATTGTCACGGTAGCATTCTTCGCAATGCTGAAAGTTGTTTCTTTCATCAGTCTTGCACTACGGTTGGTTGTTGTAGATTCTCCGGTATATTGATAAGTTCCTCCACACATCAGCCAATTTTGAGCAAATTCCGAACTTGCTCCTATTGCACTGCTTACTCCACCATTTTTCAGAGTATTGAATTCCAGTGTTCCACCATGCAAGGCTGTTGCTCCGCTGTATGAGTTTAGCGTATTGATTATCAAGGTGCCGTTGCCTCCTTTGTTGACAGATGTGGTGTCACCGCTTATAGCCCCATTCCCCTCAAATGCGATGTTTCCCTCTCCTCGAACTACAACCGCACCTGGGGATACAGGGGCATTTATGGTTATATGATTGAGAGTTGATGATTGAGAATCTTCGTTAGTCAGGTCAAACAACACGTTCTGCCCGTTTTGATAGTTTTCTGCTCCAGTCCAGCCCGTTCCGCCTACTGTCCAATTTGTGACATCTTTTGTCCAAATGACATCTGCCTGAAAATTATCCACATCAATTATGTTTGCACCTTCAGGGAGCGTCTTGTAATTGGCAATCGGAGTATATTCGGAATATTGAGTGCCTTTATATGCACGAATCCTTATATTGTAAGACTTACCAGGCTGTAAACCTGTAATCTCAAAATGTCTTGTCTCGTAGTCCTTATCCGTTGATTCTGTGCGTGCTATTTCTTTACCATCAACTTCTATAGCAAACCCTTCTTCTCCCTCTGTATAGTCGTGCCATGTTATCACCATGCTCGTCTTTGAAGTGCTTTCTTGTTCGAGTTGAACAGGGGTGCGCAAGAAGAATTCACGGTCTTCTATAGTTATATTGTTAATGTAATTCTCAATATTCACATAGCCATTGTCTGAAACAACCATTGCATCGTCTTTTGCTGGATTTGTGCCGTTTTCTTTCTCCCAATCATCAGGCATTCCGTCACCATCACTGTCTGTGCGCTTATTGCCTTTCCACATGCTCCATGTTTCTGGCGTACCGATAAACAGATTCTTTTCATTCGAAATCAGTTCACCTTTTTTCCCGAATGAATGGAATTCATCAACCATGTAGTAATCGGCCAAATCACGATATGGCAATGACGCTCCCACCGTTGGTATAAGGCTGTCAACAAGTGCGATTGCTGGCCAAGCTTCAAGAACAGGATATTTATATGGTTGAGACACTACGTCTGAACCTGAAAAAGATGTTATTGCCTTTGGGTTGTAAATACCGTCTTTATCACTATCCTGAATATTGTCTTCAACATAACAATGAAAATTGGTATTTCCTGTGGAAAAAGCATTTCCGCCACCAGCTGGGCCATTTACAAATAAATTGCCTACAATGTTGCAAAAGCTTTCTCCTTGTGAATCTCCACCCATAATGTATGCTCCGTTGTTCCAGTTATATACAATATTGTTCACATACTGGTTTATACCCTTTACCTTGTTGTTGCGAGTGTTGTTGTCACAATAGAAATTTCTGTATAAAGTAATGCTATCACCTTGCATCAGTCCACCTGCTGAATGTGACATAAGACCTTGTCCAAAAATACAATTGGAAAGTGTGAAATTATGCATTTCTGCACCGCCACTTGCATTTATCGAGAATGTTTCATCTTGTCCCCATGAGAATGAGCAATGGTCGAAAATCATGTTTTTTCCTCCAGCTATTCCGGCACAATCCTTATCTTTTGTGCCAACAGCTCCCATACGGAAACGCATATATCGCACAATAATGTTGTCAGCACTTGTAAACGAAACGCCATCGCCATAGACAGTTATACCCCCACCAGGAGCGGTCTGCCCTGCAACATACAGATTCTTGCTGAACACAATTCTGCTATTAATTCTTATCACTCCAGCAACATCGAAAATCACGATTCTGTTTGGTGAGCTGACAGCATCGCGCAATGAGCCACTACCAGAGTCGTTAAGGTTTTTGACATGATACACTTTACCGCGTCGGCCTCCTTCGGCAAAACGCCCCCAACCTTTAGCGTCAGGAAAGGCAAGAAGTGTATTATCGGCATAGCAGTTTGCGACAGTAATTGTCAACAGCAATGTAAAAAAGCAAATACGTTTCATAAATTTAATGGTTGTAGGTTATAAGTTGTTGGTTAAAGCAATTACAAATTCGTTGCAAATGTACGAAAAAAAATTGTTTCCACATTTAAAATTAATCTTTTTTAAAATTTTGTTATTCAAGTTCTTCAAATTTTCGAAACTCAAGGAGTTAAGAAGTTAAGACAAAACCGCTAAAAAAACTTAAAACTTCAACCGCAAAACCGCAAAACCGCAAAACCGCAAAACCTTTTTATTACTTTTGCAGCGAAATTTCTATTTATTAATAACTAAAGGTAATCTATTATGAAGAAAATTTTTTCTATTTTAACTATGATTTTCATTTCAGGCAACGTCTTTGCACAGTATCCACAGCTGACTGATGAGGCTGTGAAAGAAGCTGGTCGGCTTGCACTTATGCAAAAGGCTCATAGCGATTCAGCATGGGCTGTGGCTGAAAAGATTGTTGCTAAAGAAGCTAAAGAGGGACGTCCATACATTCCATGGGCTTCACGTCCTTATGATTTACCTCAGGCTAAGATTCCTGCTTTTCCAGGAGCAGAAGGTGGCGGTATGTTTACTTTCGGTGGTCGTGGTGGTAAGGTTCTTACTGTTACCAATCTTAATGATGATGGTCCTGGCTCTTTCCGCTGGGCTTGTGAGCAGGGTGGTGCGAGAATTGTTGTTTTCAATGTTTCAGGAATTATCCGTCTAAAATCTCCAATCTCCGTACGTGCTCCTTACATCACTATAGCAGGTCAGACTGCCCCTGGTGATGGTGTGTGCATTGCTGGCGAATCTTTCTGGGTTGATACACACGATGTTATTGTGCGCCACATGCGTTTCCGCAGGGGGGAGACAAACGTTGTACGCAGAGATGATAGTTTCGGTGGTAATCCTATTGGCAATATCATGATTGACCATTGTTCCTGTGAATGGGGATTGGATGAAAACATTTCATTCTATCGTCACATGTACGATTCTGGCGATGGCACAAAAGCAAAGAAACTGCCTACTGTCAATGTGACTATTCAGAACACTATTTCGGCAAAGGCTCTCGACACTTGGAACCATTCGTTTGGCAGCACATTAGGTGGTGAGAATTGTGCATTCATCCGCAACCTCTGGGCGGACAATGCAGGGCGCAACCCTTCTGTTGGTTGGAATGGTATTTTCAATTTTGTAAATAATGTTGTCTATAACTGGGTTCACCGTTCAACTGATGGTGGTGACTACACAGCAATGTTCAACATGATAAACAACTACTACAAACCTGGTCCGCTGACAGATGTAAACTCTGCTGTAGGTCACAGAATCTTGAAGCCAGAAGCAGGCCGAAGCAAACTTCCTTACAAGCAGTATGGCAGGGTTTATGCTTTTGGTAACATTATGGAAGGCAATGAGAAAGTTACTGCCGACAACTGGGCTGGTGGTATTCAAATTGACAATCTGCGCAATTGTGGCGAATACGAACCATTTATCAGAGCAAGTGAACCATTTGAAAAGCCTTACATGACAATCATGTCGGCAAAAGAAAGTTATGACTATGTTCTGGACCATGTTGGTGCAACATTGCCATGCCGCGACATCATCGACCAGAGAGTACTGAATGAGGTGAAGACTGGTGAGGTGTATTACGAAAAGAAACTTCCAAAGGTTAATCCATACGGAGACATGACAGGCTTGGCTGATAAGTCGAAGAATGAAGAAGGTTTGTTCAAGTATCGTCGTTCGCCAAACGATTCTTACAAACAAGGTCTGATAACAAGTCCTGCACAGATGGGTGGATACCCAGAATACAAGGGTGAACCTTATAAGGATAGCGACATGGATGGTATGCCAGATGAATGGGAAATCGCAAACGGACTGAATCCAAACTCTGCAGCAGATGCTAATCTGGACTGCACAGGCGATGGCTATACCAACATTGAAAAGTATATCAACGGAATCAGTACAAAAGTTAAGATTGACTGGACTGACCTCAGTAATAACCATGATACTTTGTGCAAGTGAGAAACTTGAGATTTTTGATAATTCTTTTTTGTGCATTGTCTTTTTATAATGCAAATGCACAAGTACCAATAGGACGGTCAAACAGCGTTACGCTGTTTGACCACTATAATTCTGCCATAATTGAGTTTTCCGATGGGCATGTAGCTACCCAGTCGCAGGCTAATATATTTTTGAAAAACAGCTCCCTGCTTTACAGGAGCGGCATAAACGACATGGAAGCCAAAATGACCAATATAAAAAATGTGATTATCAACAAACGCAGATTTATCAACGTTATGAATCAGCTTGCAGAGGTTATCGACACTTGTGGCGGAAACATGTTGCTGAAAGTTGTACTGTTGGACATGGAGTCCTTCGAGAAGGAATATCTCAACAATAGCAACATCACTAATCTTGAAATTGGCGAAAGCCTTGGGGTTACTCGCCTTGATGCCGATCCATCAGCCTTGAAATATCCTCTTTGCGCTACATATTATTACGTGCTTGATGGAAAAATAGTGAGATGCCACGAAAGAGACGTACAGCGGGCTATAGGCAAAGCTAAGCAAAGAGACTATAAAGTCTGCGTTGCAAGAGATTTCAATTGGAGCAACGAACAAAAGCTATCGGAACTGCTGAGAGTAATAAGTCATGGGTTATAGGTTATAGGTTATGGGTTAAATTAAAAAAATCGTAAATAAATTGTAAATCGTAAATAAAATCGATGGTTTTAAATTATATTTGGATAGCATTCTTTATTATTGCATTTGTCATTGCTTTGATAAAGTTCATTTTTCTTGGTGATATTGAGGTTTTTCCAGGGATGATGAATTCTACATTCGACTCTGCCAAGACGGCTTTTGAGATTTCGTTAGGATTGACTGGTGTATTGTCGTTGTGGCTTGGCATAATGAAGATTGGCGAAAAAGGTGGTGTGGTAAATGCTCTTGCACGGCTGCTCAGTCCTGTTTTCACCAGACTGTTTCCAGATATTCCCAAAGGTCATCCTGTTACAGGCAGCATTTTTATGAATATTGCTGCCAACATGTTAGGGCTCGACAATGCAGCAACACCATTAGGCTTGAAAGCGATGAAAGAGATGCAGGAACTGAATACTAAAAAAGATACTGCAACCAACCCAATGATTATGTTTCTGGTGCTGAACACCTCTGGATTGACCATCATTCCAGTCAGCATTATGGTTTATCGTGCTCAATTGGGTGCTCTCCAGCCTACAGACATTTTTATTCCACTGCTATTAGCAACATTTTTTTCCACACTCGGTGGAATCATCGTCACCAGCCTCTATCAGAAAATAAATCTTCTAAACAAGACTATCTTGTTTACTTTTGGAAGCCTTATCGGCTTGATTGCTCTGATTATCTGGGGATTCAGCACTATGGACAATGAAACAATGACGATGGTCAGCAGCACGTCTGCGAACATCATTCTAATGACCATCATCATCTCGTTTATTGCAGCAGGAATAAGAAAAAAGATAAATGTCTATGAGGCTTTTATCGAAGGTGCCAAAGATGGTTTCAAGACTGCGGTTACCATTATACCATATTTAGTGGCAATACTTGTAGGCATTGGAGTGTTCCGTGCATCAGGAGCCATGGATTGGATTATAAATGGATTGACATGGTGTGTGGAGCAGACAGGCATCGACACTCAATGGGTCGGAGCCATGCCGACAGCCTTGATGAAGCCTCTTTCGGGCAGCGGTGCACGAGGTATGATGGTCGATGCAATGACTACATACGGAGCCGATAGTTTTATTGGCCGTTTGAGTTGTATTTTCCAAGGCAGCACAGATACGACGTTCTATATTCTGGCAGTTTATTTTGGTAGCGTGAGCATCAGAAAAACCCGTCATGCAGTAGCGGCAGGACTATGGACCGACCTTATAGGAGTCATCGCCGCAATAGCAATAGCATATCTGTTCTTTGGATAATTGATAATTGATAATTAATAATGACTCCGACTATTGACTCTGACTATGGAGTTAAGGAGTTAAAGAAGTTAAGGAGTTAAGACAATAGTTGTATTTGCTCGTTTGGTTGGTAAATTGTTAAATTACAAAAATCGTAAATAAATCGTAAATAAATCGTAAATAAATTGTAAATTGTAAATCCGTAAATTGTAAATTTTAATGGCAAATATTAAAGGATTATTTAAGGACACAGCAATCTACGGGCTGAGTAGTATAATAGGTCGATTCTTGAATTGGCTACTTGTCCCACTCTACACTTATACACTGGCAAAATGCAGTGATTACGGAATTGTTGCCGACTTGTATGCACAGACGGCACTTATCCTCGTGATACTGACTTTCGGAATGGAAACAACATTTTTCCGTTTCATCAACAAGGTCGATGACAAAAAAGAAAAAGACCGAGTCTATTCCACTTCTATGATTATGGTAGGAGGCTTGGCGTTGCTGTTTGCTATTTTAGTGGTGGTCTTTATCAATCCTATTGCAGCATCATTAGGTTATGCCGAACATAAATGGTATGTGGGAATGTTGTACCTGTGTGTGGCTCAGGATGCTTTCCAAGCCATCATGTTTGCCTATTTGAGAAATCAGCACAAACCATACAAGTTCGCTGCGCTAAAATTGCTTTTCATAGGAATGAGCGTAGGACTGAATCTACTATGCTTCCTTATTCTCCCAATGCAGGACCAGGATTGGGTGGTTAGCGTAAAATGGGTATTTGCCATAAACCTTTTTTGTACCACTACTATTTCGTTGCTTATGGTTCAGGAGTGGACTTGCGTGAAATGGGTTTTCGATAAAGAAGTGGCAAAGAAGATGCTTGTCTATACTTGGCCTTTGCTCGTACTCGGTATTGCAGGAATACTCAATCAGGTGGCTGGACAGATTATGCTTCCACGTGTTTTGGAACAGGAAGACGGACGCACTCAACTGGGTATTTACGAAGCATGTGTGAAAATAGCAATGATTATGGCACTCATCACTCAGGCTTTCCGATATGCCTACGAGCCGATTGTGTTTGGGAGTGTACGTGACAAAAATAGTAAGGAACTCTATGCAAAGGCAATGAAATATTTTATTGTTTTCACCTTTGTGGCATATCTTTGCGTAATAGGTTATATTGATATTCTGCAATACATAATCGGTAATAGGGGCTATCGTGAGGGACTGAAAGTTGTGCCAATAGTCATGGCTTCTGAAGTGATGATGGGTATTGTGTTCAACCTCAGCTTCTGGTACAAACTCATCGACAAGACTATCTATGGGGCATTTTTCTCAATATCAGGAGCAATAGTGCTGTTTGCCATAAACCTGCTGCTCATACCATCTATGGGCTACATGGCATGTGCATGGGGGGCATTTGCTGGATATGGAACCACAATGCTGCTTTCCTATTTCTTTGGTCAAAAACACAACCCGATAAACTATCCGCTCAAGGAGATAGGTTTTTATACTATCCTTACCGCCATAATATTTGCAATAATGTATTTTGGCACACGCAGAATGGATGTTGTATTTGCCGTAATACTCAACACGCTTCTGATAATAGGATTTCTGGCAATAATCATAAGGAAAGAAAGGATACTCTATGAGTTCAGAGCTCGAAAGAAGTGAACAGCTATTTGGTTGTGAAGGAATAGAAAAACTGCATCGCAGCAGTGTAATCATCTTTGGCATAGGTGGGGTGGGTGGTCATGCTCTTGAAGTGCTGGCTCGAAGCGGCATAGGAGCGATTACCTTAGTCGATGCCGATGAGGTAGATGTTACCAACATTAACCGCCAGATTATTGCACTTCATTCCACAATTGGACGACCAAAGGTTGAAGTGGCATCCGAACGTATCAGAGACATAAATCCAGATTGTAACATTACAATCATGCAACAGTTTTATTTGCCAGAAAATGCCGATTCCATCGACATTTCACAATATGATTACGTGGTAGATTGCATAGATACCGTTGCAGCAAAAATGGAACTCATACGCAGGTGTGCGGCTGCAGGCACTCCAATAATTTCCAGTATGGGAGCGGGCAACAAAATGAACCCAACAATGCTGAAGGTTGCCGATATTTATAAGACATCTGTTGACCCCTTAGCAAAAGTTATCCGCAAGAAATGCAAGGAGGCAGGGATAAGACATCTGAAAGTTGTTTATAGCGAAGAGGCAAGTCCTCTTCTTCAGAATGGCACGAGTGAGACTTCAGTTTCTAATAATGCTTTTGTTCCCGCCACCATGGGCATCATCATAGCCTCAGAAGTGGTAAAAGACCTATTAGGTTATGGGTTGTAGATTATATTGTAAAAAGCGCTATGTACATGCATTTGTACTTGGCGCATCTCTGAATCCTGACCACTTTTGCATCCACCATCGTCTTAAGGGTATGGGTGCGTCCCTTAACGATGTACTTCTTTGAGTTGTTCTTTGCCATACCGAGGGCGTGAATCTTTCCCCTGCTGACAGATAGGATTTCCTTGATGAAGTTTACGGAATTGAACCAACTGTCATAAAGGACATAATCCACTCGGAATCCGCGACGAATCGTCTCGCGCAGCATCTCTATGGCTTTGGCAGGCTTATCCATTTCCACCTCTTTATCACGTAGATAGCCATAGGATTTTTCATTGCGCTTCTTGCTGAAAAGCTTGCGCAGGTCCTTCACGGAGAGGCCGTAGTTACCCTTCTTGCCCTTTTCGCGGATTATGGCGAAATCGATAGGAATGGTATTCTCAGAGACAATGCGCCTGAAGGATTTGGCAATAGCATACAGGAAACCTCGGCAGTTCATATTCTCGTTACACATCAAACGATAGAATACATCCTTACCCTGATTCTCGCCAAGCAGACCATAGAACTTCTGCTTGAAGAACCCATGAATACTCATGCCGCAGATGCGGAACACCATAAGAAACAGAATCACAGTGCTGCAAGGAAGTCCTTTCTCCTTCTCCATTCTCAGTCCCCAAAGTATCT
>JAZLKO010000114.1:0-15432 GCA_045597685.1 Prevotella sp. | reverse complement strand
TGATGGATCCAGATTCATCTCAAACGGGGTCTCAAAACCCTCCAGAGTCAGTTGTTTTTGGTTGTTATATCGTATCATACTGCAAGTATTTTCTGTGCAAAGATACTAAAAATCTTGCATATAAGCAAATAAATAAACAATTATCTTCTTGATAATTAGTTAATTAACATTAATTCAGTAAACCCTACTTAGCATCTACAATATTACCCAATAGGGCTGGTTCCTGCAACTGAAGCCAGCCCAAATTTTTGTTTTTCGCGGCTTGCATGCACACTCACGCGTACGTAAGCGAGTAATTTAGGTTATAACGGACAACAATAATTCACTTAATATTACTTGTGGTGTACCCAACGGCATGCTCAAGTGACCTTTTATCTCCTAGTATTTTTCCAATGAGTCACTTGAGCACAAACGAAAGTTGATTTTTATTATTTTTGCGGAGAAGCAATAGGACATTCCTTTAATGTATCGACTTTTATGCTGTCTGTTTCGCGGGTCACTGTGGCTGGGTCGCTATGGACTTGCTTTGTCTTGTCGCCACCAATTATCTGGTTGTGAATATACTCTGCATACTCTTCCCCCACTTTTGCGAGACCTTTATTTTCAGCCTTTATCATATTATGTAGGGTGCTCTTACCTGTCTTCGTCAGTTTGATGTTCTTGCCATTGGCTTTTTCTTCAATCAATGAGAGTGATGACTTATAATTCAGCATTACAACAGTATTAGCATCCAGCACCATGCCTTTCTTGATTGGCAGCTTTTCTTTTTTACTGTAATAGACTGCCGTACCTTCTACATCTGTCACTTTGTATTTCTGTGCAGACAACGATAGGGTTACTAATGCCAATATGGCACAAATGAGTATTCTTTTCATTTCTTACCTGTTTTAAGTGATACAAATCCTTCAAAAAGTTCAACTGATGCAACGAGGAACGCCATTGCTGCGAAAGCCCAACCAGTGTTGATGCTGATATAATATTTATGAAACACCAAAGCCGAAATTCCCGTTAGCAACACCATCCAGAAAAACAACAGTATGCCTGTGAAATAGTCGGACGGCAACATAACTGCCGCAACCTTGATTTTGCTTTTTGACACCCAATTCACAAACCTGTCCTGCAGGAAGAATGTGACATAAACAAGAATAAAGGAAAATATCGCAAGCAGCCATGCAGGCAGATAGCGCACCTGATTCTGGTTTAGCATGGTCTGCACTCCATAGGCAAGGAGTTCAACTCCTGCAATTTTCCCGAGCGGAGTATATTGCATATCACCTTCTTCATACATTGCTCCAAACAGCACTATCCTGTCTTCAATAAGCTCTGGATGAGCCGATATTGAATCGTAGCTTACCACGGCAAATTCTGTAGGTGTGAAATTGATATTCAGCCTCTCATCCGACATATTGACTGCTGCATCGCCTGCAAAATCTCTTACCACCTGTGTCAGGAACGACGGTTTGTCTTCGCCCTGGATTCTCGTCTTTGTATTCAATTGGCGTTTTATGCCTCCATACAGATTCCTTTCCATGTTGGTAAAACCCTCGTTAATCTTGATGGAATCGGCAAAAAACGTATGTACATCCACGGTATAGCCTATTTCAGGATTCTCATAGTCTAACAAACGGTGCGAAAACACAATATTTTCATATTCACTCGCCACCTGACAGAGCATTTCATTACCCTCTGGGTCATCTTTAAGTCCTTCAAAAACCACATCCACACCAACAGTCTTTGGATTGTACATTTCTATTTCTTCCAAAGCAGAGGCAATGTCGGAGCGCTTATACAGGTCTGTCATATCAACAATTGTAACTGCATTATTGACAGCCTTTGAAGATGAACCCTGTTGGACCTGATAGAAAATATCAGTCATTGAGAAATCCTCCATTGCCTGAGTTACAGGGTTCAGGAATGAGATGTTGACGGTTACTATTGCGAAAAATCCCACAATACCAAATGCCAGCAGCGTCACAAACAAATATCTTAATTCGAATATTTTCATATCACTCCAATAATATCACTTTAGCAGCTTGATTATCCATATTTGGCATAGTCATGCCTACTGGCGCACCGATATAGGTGGGATCGGATACGATGTATCTCTGTCCATTTAGTTGAATGTAATCACCGTTCACCGAATCCGTGAAGCATACTGCAGCAGCCAAGTGGCCAGGATAGAATACCAAGATACACTTCAATCCGAGGAGGTCGCGTACTAGTCGGGTGAAGAGTATTGAGCGGTCTTCGCAGTCGCAGTAAGGATAGTTTAGTGACTCCTCTGCAAAAAATGCGCGGTCACATCCCCACACTTTATCATCATACTCGTATTCGAATCCTGTCTGTACCCAGTTGAGCAAGATATTGACTGCATCGAGCTGAGACTTTCCACTGACAAGTGGCCTCAATTGTGGGTACAGCTGATCTTTCACATCCTTGGCGAGTGGCGCATTGGCATACATGGCCCAACGGGTCATAATGTTCTCGTCCAGCATAGAGGTTGGATAAGTATTGTAAAACGACATAAGGTTCTGGTTGACCTTGATAGTCGCTGCAACATTAGGGTATCGTTCTGACTTAATTGTTCTTTGTCCTTTGTAACTTACTGCAAACTCCTGGGCTTTTGGAACTAACAACGACATTGCCTTCTCCTGAGGAAATGATGCTGCACAGATTTGCACACTATTGCTGATAGAGTTTCTTTCACGGAGGAATGGATAGTAACTCGTCCCATCAAGAACAAAATATGGTTGTTCAAATATGTGATGACGAGAAGCAACGAGTAAATGAAGCCTCTGTCCATCGATAGCCATACGCATCTGATAGCCAGATTGGCAATACACGTATGCCATCAGCAGAACTGATTCATTCGTTCCTTTGCCGCATACAGACTCTGACACATCTCGAAGCATCTGAAGGTAAGCCCAGTCACACAATTCATGCTTCTTGCGTAGTTCAAGGCAGTCATGAATGAGATTGGTATAAGACTGTTCCGACAATTTGAGCCAGGCATCCGCAATAGCATTCTCGTTCAACGATGGCAGATGTATGCAGTTCTTTTTATCGAATCTCACCTTATCCGTAGTTCCAAAGAATGTGAACGACACCGATGGCTGAACAGGAGCGACAGGTGTCACGGGCACTTCTTCAATAGGCTCTATAGGCTCTGGTTGTGGTTGGGGTTTAGGAACAGGCACAATCTCAACAATAGGAACAGGCTTAGGTTTTGGATTAACAGGGGCAGGTTCATCTTTTGGAACTACTACTGGAGGAACTGTTTCGTCCTTAGGCTTGGGAACAGGTTTTTCGTCTTTAATTTCTTTCCAAGGATTACGTATGAACTCTGCATATTCTTTGTTTATCTTCGAACGGAAATCATCGAAGTCCTTGTGTATGCTTTTACGGAAAGACTCAAAGTCATCATCTTCGTTGACTGTTTGTGCATAAACTACAGCAAACATCATCATAAAGAATAATAGCAAGGCACTTTTTCTCATAAGTATTGATTCGTAGGGTGGATTGAATGAACAAAAACACATGGGCATGAATAAGAGAAATCATTCATGCCCGTAAAGAATCAATTACTTAAGAGGATTGTTTAGCACGTCGTTAACGATTCCGTCGAGTGAATCATCTCCCTCCTGTTCAAGTTCACGCTTTAGGTTATCAAGCAGTTGGCGTCTGAGTTCCAGTTTGTCAAATGCTACTTGTATCTGAACCTGACAGTTGTAGTTAGGAAGTACTCGATAGATGTTTACAGGAACCTGTGTGTTCTTGAGAGTCATGTCAACAATGGCCTTTGCGCGCTGATGGAACTTATTGACAGTCGTCGCAGAAACCATATTTTGCTGCTGGTTGTCCTTTTTTGACTCCATAGCTGCAGCTATTTTTGTTTCCAATTGTGAGGCAATCTCCAATTGAGAGTTTGCCCTTGCAGCAGCAGAAGCTGTTGACTCATCGCCAGCAGTTGCAATCGTAGTCCACATTATGTAGCGATTTGTAGTAGCATCATCAAAACCTGAAGCCTCATCCAGCATAGGAGTGTTCTTCAGTATCCTTGCACGGTAGAACTGAATCTCCATGGGATCGTCACCAGCCTTGACCTTCCAGCCGTCAGCCTTCATTTCCTTGGCTTGCTCCTTGTCTGCTGAAGTCGGTTTGATGTCAACGACCTCTCTCATCATCTTGTCCTGATTCTTCTTTTTCTTAATCATATCTGCCATACTTTGAGCAGAGCAAACACTACATGCGATAGCCATCATGGCTAATAATAATACTTTTTTCATAATTTAATAATGTTTAAAAGTTGAATATATGTTATAATATAGTAATATTTTGTTTTTCTATGCTAAAAGAAATGCGATTAAAATCACTTGTAATACACTGATAAATAGACACTCCAGCCATCACTACTCCTAACTACACCTAATTTACCAAAAGAAAATCCTTCTGATTCTTCAATGTCTATATTATAATCCTCCTTGTCTCTATTTTCTCTGCTACTTGTTATTTTGTATCCTAAATTCTGCATATCTGATAAAATTGTCTGTGCGTATTCTTTCGCAGCTTTATACGTTGAACTTATAGGTATCAAAAAACCATATTGTATGAGCGTCTTTGCATATTTTGTGTAATTGTGTTTATACATACCAAAAGAATTTATTGCCTTACCCTTGTAATAAAATTTCTTTGACTGTAATGAGCTAGAACTAAAACAACCTTTGAAAGTACCTGAGGATCTACTAAAACTACCAATTGATTTCTTAAAATATTTATAAATTGAATTATACGTATATGTCGTTATATGAGGTAACGTAGTGTCTCCCATAGGATAATTAATCATATCGCTAAGATTTAATTCTATTGCACCTTCTGGAAGATCATACTCTGTATTGCTTTGCACATCTTGTTGTGGTACGACAATAGGCTTGCGTTCAGCACTTTCTACAACTGGTGCAGCTGTGTTGAGTTCCTCCAAGGTCACATCCATTGATGTCATATCATTCTCATTTATTATAACGTTCTTGCTCTCAGTTTTATGGTCTGTCAATGACAACTCTACATTATGTGAGCCAATCAACACATCTTTTATTATTCGAGGCGACTGCCCATAGTCCTTACCGTCAATCTTGATGGTTGCACCCAGAGGTGAGGTGTTTACTGAAAGGCTACCTGTGATAGGGGTAGGCAATAATAGATTTACCGTTTCTGGATTTCCCTCTTTGACAGTAATTCGCACTTGGCTATCACGGTGGTTAGGTCTCTTACACGTAATGATATATTCATCATAAACCATACGACCTACCCATCTGCCTTTCCCTTTACTCTCATTGTTTATAAATATTTCAACACCATCATCTGCGATTAGTGTCATATCTGCGTAATTCGGCTTCAAACTAACTTTTTCGACGAGTGTTTCATCTGAATTGTTTGTTGTTAAGAAACCTTCCGAAATTTGATACATTTTGTCTGGAGACAACACACTATATGTATATTTGCCATAGTCTATACTTTTGGCCACAGCACCATTCTTGTCTGTCGTACCGAATATTTCTGCTTGGCTATCCGTCCCCTGACTTTTAATCATTACAGTAAGCCCTGCAACGGTGGGTGTCACCTGGAACATCACCATCTGCATCCTTACATCATATACTATTTGTTGCTGAACACGGTCGCTTGTCAGTACCATCCTATATACTTGCCCTGCTTCTATTGTCAATCCGAGATTGTACTTACTGATAGACCTATACCCAGATCGACTAATAGTAACATTTTTAGCATTGCGCTGAACATACACCCACAGTTCGCCATCATGTTCCTTCACATGACTGGCCATATTTCCGAAATTGAAGATAAATTCCGTAAGATTATCATCATGATTATTTGATGACACTTTGATAATAGCATACTTGTTCCCACTGCCATCGACCTCTACATGGTTTCCAATATTTGCCGAAGTGTCAAATTTATCTGCTTGGAAACTGGCAATAGAAAACTGTAGTTTTTGCTGTGCATTGATGCTTGCGATACAGAATAGCATCAGTATTGATAATGTATAGAATCTTTTTTGAGTCATAATCTGTTATTCATTATAAAAATCCCCAGCATTATATAACTTACTCATGTCCACCTCATTTGGTTGCCATGTACGTATTCGTATTAGAGGTGCATCATGGTCGGTCATATCAATCAAGAGGAAAAGATAACCCTTGTCTGCATATCGCGATGAATTATATTCTTGTCCAATCTGAATGGCATATAGTTCTTGATTCTCGTATTTCTCCAACCATTGGATGTCATTATTAGTAAAGCGGATATTGATAAATTCATTACGGGCAAATGTACGGCGAAGATTCTCAAGATACTGGTCTTTCGTGTAGCGATTATATTGAATGCGCTCATTCCCTTCATTTGAGATTCTCATGGTCCTATTTTCTACAGAAGTTGTTGTATTATGCTTTACCACATTACCAACTATGATTACAGCATCATCGGCAAAGATGTCACGTATGTAGTCATAACGCTTCAGACAATAGGCCGTCTTGTAATTCTCCATAAACTCCATCAACAATTCACGAGTCTCATCCTTCCAACCAGGTGCATATTTGCAAAGAATATCGTTCTCAGCTATTTGGCCCAAACCAAATGCCACATTGCTAATTTTAATGTTTTCATCGAAGAAAAATACAACATCTTCAACAAACGTCTTCTTTGTTCCTGATTTGAAAGAGAAAGACATTTGTAGTCCTCTGGTAACAACGCTACCATTAGCACCCTTGAAGAACGATATGTTAGGAGTACCAACGATGCGACCTGTTCCGTAAGCAATGAGTTTGTTGAATGTTTCAAGTCCATCAACGGTGAAAGCCGATGCTGAATTTGAATAGCTCCTTGTACGAATAGATTCCACAACTTTTGCCAACACATCAGCATATTGCTGTTGATTATCTGCTTGTTGCGTTGCTGTTGGATTAAGGTTCACTCCAGTTTGCAGATTACTAACAGAGGGAGCACTATCAACACTTTGTCTTTTGCTATTATGAGAAAAAGTTTGGGCTTTATCTCCATTGCCAATTATGACAAGTGCTGATTTTGAGAAAATCCTCTTGGTAATAACATCCAGCACACTCTGCATTTCTGCATCACCTCGTGCCTGTCCTTTATACTCATATTCTATATTAATATGGTAGGTGTCAGTTTTATAATCAGGAATCATCTCTATCATGCCACGACCATCTTTTGCTGAGCCTTGACATTCAGAACGTCCATCAGAATATGTAAACTCCACACTATATAGAGGCTTGCCATCGTAAGAGAAGAGTAAATCGACGAATTCATCCTCGCGTTTATCAAACTTAACTGATATGCCGCTTAAGATTTCGTTTATCTTCATCGGCAACCAATTGGCGAGGATGTGTCCTTCATTGTCCTTGACTTCATCAGGAAACTGTACGCTTCTCACCAACGAATATGCCCAATAGTAATACTGCAAAGCCATATCAAGCTTTGTTTTTGAAAGGGCTTCGTCTGCAAGATATATCATATCTTTTGCCTTGGCAATACGATTTTCAAAGATGCGATTTAGCTCTGATTTTTTCATGAACCGACGAACCGTTATGTCTAGTTCTCTGCCAAGTACGAATTTCTCCGTGTTAGTCAACGTTGCTTGAGCATACGTATTTACACACCTTACCACTTGAGACTTATGGTCAATATTGCCATTGGTATTCGTCTCATCAGTCAACATGTGAAAGTCACTCGAAACATGCGTAGCAATCCTGCCAACAAGATCTGCAATAGCAGCCTTGTCAGCCTCCGCCTCTGTTGACGCATGTCCAGAGCCATAGTAGTATTCACCCGAAGACTGAATGTAATCCCAGTTTTGAGCGTTAGATAAGGATACTATAAAGGTGATTAATATAGTAAATACTATCCGTTTCATATATTCCTCATTTTACTTAAATACCCAATACCTTCAGAAGCAACTACAGTTGAGATTTTAGTGTATCCCATTTATCCCCTGCGCACCTTTTCCTCCTTCACGCCTCGCATAGATTGAGCAAGCTCATCTCTGCTCTCGGTTTATCGTCGGTTAAAACCTTTGGTAAATTGGTGTGGGACTTATTGAGTTAGAAATTATAAGTAAGGTGCAAGCCAGTACCTCCCTCAACATACACTACAGGAGAGATGCGAAGTGAAGAGTCTTTGGTTACCTTCACTCGTCTAGGACCTCTTGCCACAGCAGCATCTATGAGATTATATACATATAATCCCGCAGCAACTCCAATACAGATATTTCTTCCTGTCTCCCAGTTGTTGGTTTTTGTATTGTACTCTTTAGCGAATTTCGGTTGTTCCTTTACCTTGTTTGCATACACGGCTCGTTGGTTCTCGCAAAGTATTATACCTGCCACGCAAATAGCTTCAGAGCCAAGGATGCATGCGCCCTTAACCTTTTGTCCCTTATAGAATTGGCCAATGCCAGGAATAATTGACATCACCGTTGCGGTAGCACCATATGAAGTCGTGGTTGAGAACCTGTCAAATACAGGTGTTACGTCCTTCTCTGACACAGCATATAATGTGGAGTATGAATACATACCATCTTCATCTATACACCAATATTCATCAACGACTTTAGAATAGAACACATCTGCAGAGAAGTCGTTACGAAAAGTCAGCTTGAACGTACTTGAACCTTCAGCTTCATACATGTTTGTCTGTTTGTTAGAACTGTCAATCGTTGCGGTACCCGCAATGTTGTTTGTCTGTCCAATATGCTCTCCTAATTTTTTTATCTGTGACTCTCGGAGTTCCGAGAGATTACGTCCTACACTGGTCACTATTTTGAAATAGTAGGACGAATTACTTCTTTTGCTGTTCATACTTGCTTCGCCTTTGCGCAGCCATTCCGGTTTGTTTTCGGCTGACGCAGCATTGCAAACTATACAAAACAATATCAAACAGGCTAAATGCTTTAATATCCTATACATATATAATTGTATTAAAAGTTAAACTTTCTTGTCTTGATTTCTTTATTGTTAATTGCTCTGACTATGAGCGTCTGGTTCTTATATGCAGAGCAATCGATAGTTGTCTTGCCTCCATTGCCCTTTACTGCGACAAGCATACGACCGGAGGTGTCGTAGAGCTCTGCAAATCCCATTTGTGACAGACCATCAATTACGATTGTTGTGCCGACAAGGGCAATATGGATGCTGTTTTCTTCTGGAATAATATCCTCAATGCCTGTAATCTCATCATCGATATAGAATAACCTTTTAGCATACATCATGTCAGGGATTGCAATATAGGCCTCAAAAGGCTTTGCGTCACGATAATCATGTGCGAACAGGCTTCCAGGCAGATGCCCTGCATATTCGTCACCGACATTCAGTGTCATACAAGTATTCTTTGTTCTATTAATGAAATTTGGAGTGAAGATGTTATTACCCTTGGAACCATAATTCAATGTTTCAGAGGAATGAACACTGACATTATTACCAGTGAACATCACCTCGCCAGCTAAGATATACTCATCCGAATAGATATCGCTATTAGGCATGGCAATGATGTACGGAGTATTTGCTTCAATCTTGTCAGCACTGATAAAACCTGATTCGGTAAGGCCACATAGCCAGAACGGTTTCTTGTATGAATCGTTAGCAGCAAATGGTGCCATAGCTCCATTGACAGAATGCATGATACTTGTTGGAGAGAATGGCAGGGCAATGCTTTCCCAACCGGTGCATACTCCCTTCATGGTCTTCTGAGAGTAGGTGTGCTTATAGCTGATGGTGCGAGCAGTAAACTCTCTTGGACAATAGAAGTTGCTACCTTCTGCATCTGAAAGTTCTATCATGTCGGCCACAGAGTTAATGACCACATTGCTAAATTTAGTACTTACAGTACCTGCACTGCGAACGAACAGAAGCATGTTTGGCAAATCCATGTCATCAAGTATGTCGTCCGGTATTTTTGCCAAGGAATTCCAATCGATAGCGGCTATCCTCTTACAACCCTTCAATATCCTGCTACCGCAGGTAAACTGCGAAGAAGGCATGCTCACATAAATAAGATTCATATCAGCAAGAGCCTCACTTGCAATATTGCTTACCGTTACAGCACTGAGATTGAGATATTCAAGTGATGTGAGCTTATGTAACGTTGCAAAGTCAGCATCGTTCATAGGCCCATTTACCGCCAGCTTGTTTGAATTTGGCAAACCGCACCACTCAAATGCACGCTCCATAAAACCTGCAGTATGTATGAACACATCGCCACCATTATAATAGCACGGCAAGGTATATGTCACTACGTTACTGTTGTTCATCTCATCCTTCACGGCAATGGCCTTGACAGTGCACAATCCATCAAGGACAGTAGTACCGACATATCTCGTGCTCTGTTCTGTTGGGTTAGCACCATTGATAGTGTAGTAAATCCTTGCACCATCTGTCTCACATCCTATGGTTATCGCATGACCATCAAACGATATCTCCGGTGATGTACATGTAAACATGTCAGGTGTGTATGTTACAATATCTGAAGGATTGAAGCCATCCGCAACGGCAAATGCTTTGACCATTCGGTTATCGGTCAGGACTATGGGTTGAGTGTAGCGTGGTGAACTTTGTGTTGGTGTGTCACCGCCTATGGCGTAATGGATAACCGCACCGGGTGTGCTGCATGTAATTGTCAGTTTGCCATCGGCAAACACCATCTCAGGAAGTTCTGCCTGGAACCAATCCACAGCAATTTCTGCAATATCCGATGATATCTCACCGCTCTTTATGGCAATAGCCTTGTAGGTGGCGTTGTGGCTGAGAACGATAGGAGATACATAGCGTTCGCTTTGAACGTTAGGAGTACTGCCATTGGTTGTATAGTATATGGTTGCGCCTTCTGTAAGTGTGGTCATCGTCAGGAGATTGCCATCGATTGACAGAACTGGTTTTATACACTTCACATTGGTAATGTCCAACTCGTAGGTGACTACCTCAGAGTCGTTGTAACCATCGCGCTTGGCAACTACCTTCACCGTGCAGCTGTTGCTTATAGCCACAGGCTTTGTGTAAAGTACACCATAGGTAACAGGATCCGACCCGTCAAGTGTATAGTAGATTGATGCCCCCTCGGTAGCGCATGTGAAATACAGGCTGAGGTTTGCAAACTCTATGACAGGATCAGACACCTTATAGCTGTCAACCTTCAATGTCTCGACAAAGGAGTCGGCATACTCCGGTGCTTTGGCTATCGCTTTGACCACGGCATTGTGGTCAAGTGTAAACGGTGCGGTATAACGCAGGCTCTCTTCCGTAGGATTTGACCCGTCAAGCGTATAGTAGATGACAGCATCATCCTGGGCGCATGTTATGGTAACTTCGCCATCCATAAATGATATTTGTGGAGTGGGGACGTAGTTGTTGGTCGTCATAAGACGGATGCCAACCTGTGTATCCGCATTCTCTGCATCGGTCACCGTATCGTAGATGATGCCGTAGAAGTTGCCTGCCGAGAGCTGCATGGCAAAGGTATTCTTCAGTGAGGTGGCAGAAACTCTTGCAACACGAGTGCCCGACTCACTGTAGATATCCAAATTACACAGCTGGGTGGAGCGCATGTAATACTTGCCGCTTTCAGGGATGGTAAAACGAATGGCCTGATAGTCACCGGACGGCACTTTGTCCATCAGGACAGACTTCTGAATCTGCAATTCCTGAGCCGGTTTCTCTATCGTGTCATTCTCGCTGAATGTGTGGGTCACCGGCGTACTCCATGCGCCTCCCTCGTTGACGAAGCGAAGCATGAAACATACCTCTGTATTGCGACTCATGAGTACCTTGCCAGCCTCAAATGAGAAGGAACAGTTATCGCCAATCATCGCAAATTCCTTTATTTCAGGTACGGCAATAGCCACATTTGTCATCACGAATGAGCTCGTCTTGTCTATGGCTACGAACTTTGCCTTATTGTTAAAGGAATAGCTGTAGCCTACAATGTCAGATAAGGCTTCTGTGGCATAGTCATCGGGTATATAGAACAGATACCGGTAAGCCTGGCTGTATTCACCGTAGGAATCCTGCACGCGGAAATTGTAGAAGTGGACTCCTGTGGTGAGCGCAGACACATCTACGGCAAAGGTGTTGTCGGAACTTGCCGTGCCCGTTGTCCGGCCGGCATAGTCATCGTCAAGCCAGTACTCGTACTTGCTCAATGTGGCATCAGGTCTGGCGGAATCGGCTATGTAGAACAGATAGCGGTATGGCTGACTGTATTCTCCGTAGGAATCCTGCACACGGAAATTATAGAAGTGGACACCCGTAGTGAGCGCTGACACATCTACGGCAAAGGTGTTGTCGGAACTTGCCGTGCCCGTTGTCCGGCCGGCATATTCATCGTCAAGCCAGTACTCGTACTTGCTCAGTTTGGCATCTGGTCTGACAGGATCGGATATGTAGAACAGATACCGGTATGCCTGGCTGTATTCTCCGTAGGAATCCTGCACACGGAAATTGTAGAAGTGGACACCCGTGGTGAGCGCAGACACATCAACGGCAAAGGTGTTGTCGGAACTTGCCGTACCCGTTGTCCGGCCGGCATAGTCATCGTCAAGCCAGTACTCGTACTTGCTCAATGTGGCATCTGGCCTGACAGGACCGGATATGTAGAACAGATACCGGTAGGGCGAACATTTCTCGCCGACTGAATTGGTTGCACGAAAGTTGAAGAAATGCACACCTGTTGACAATGAACCTACATTGATCTGTGTCAAGATATCTTCCTGAGAAGTGCTTTCCGAAGTCCGACTTGCATAATCGTCATCAAGCCAATACTCAAAGCCCGTCAGTTGCTGGGCAAAGCCCGCAACGAATGCCATGAGCAGGATGATGGAACATACAAATCTTTTAAGCATACTTTTGGACATTGAAAGGTTTATTTGGCAGACACCTTCAGGTTCACATTAAGCACACGAGCGCTTGGGTCAAGCGAGATTTCGCTTTCCGTCACCTTCGGCACCGAGAGCTCGAGTGTATAAGGTGATATGCCACCATAATAACCTACCACTTTGCCGTCGTTACCCAGATAGCCCAACTCTGCTAATGTGGCATCATCGGTGGAACATTCTGAATCATAATAGCAATTCTGGACGGTAGTAGAACTCTGAAAATAGCTCTTTGCATCCCACCGGAACAGGCAATTAACAAATGAACATTTGCCAATATTCTGATAACTAGAAGATGTGCTCTCTCGGCTTATTTTAGAATTTATGAATGTTCCAGAACAATATGACGGACGATACATATAAATATCACAATTAACAAAATTTATTGTGTTTTCTGATGATGAATAGTTACGCCCGATTCGGCCGTCTGAATTCAAAACCGTCATACTCTTGATATAACTGGAGTAACAAAGTTCATCGCTGATATAACACCGATCAATAATCACATCGGAATTATTTGCATTGACAATTAATCTATACATCGAGCTTTGCTTAATCTTAACGCCCTTCATCGCCGTGGAGAGTATCACACTACAACTACTTGACTTTAAATCAAGACCTTCCAGAACGGTTTGAGTAAGAGTTGGGGTACCAGAGATGGATATGGTTATGTCACCGGTAATCTTCGTTTCCTGACCGGCACCGCGGACGGTAATTTTCTTGTCAATGGTGAAGCTGGAGAAAGAACCGGCAGTCAGATAGAGGGTATCACCATCCACAGCGGCTTTGACAGCATTGGCTATTTTGTCGGCATCAAACAACTGTACTGTTCCTCCGTGCTGAAGGAGACACACTGCTGCAGATTCTGCAAACATTGAAACGCTTGCCATCATCAGGCAAACAAGGGTAAAAAGAGTCTTTTTCATTGTTTTATGTTTTTATTCATTATGATAATCTTTATAAAATAGGCCTGTCAATATCTTCATCGCCAGGTTTTCCACCGCCTGCGATAAAGGATACCTGCTGACCGTAGGCCGTTCCCTTTTCGTTGGTAGCAAAAGCTCTCACGTAATACCTTGTACCAACAGTAAGATTGCTGACAGACGAACTCAGGTTTGGTTTTGAACTGCTAAGCAATTTCGAATCGGTGGTAGAAGGCATGTCGTGAGTGGAATACACAAATCCGCATTCTCCGACACTACCGTTACCGTCGGAAGTAATGACTGCGGAGAAATCTGCACTGCCAATACCCTCTTTCCCATTTACGGTAACGATAGAAATGGTTGGAAGGGTTATGGCAACGGTCGTGAACTGTTTGTCATGACTATAGGCAATGCCTAATTCGTTGATTGCGTATGCACGAACATGATAGGTTGTGTTCTCCTTAAGTCCGGTAATGCTTTTTGCAAAACTGTTGCCTGTCGGATTTCCGTAGCTGATGCGCACATCGTCTATCGTTGGATTTGTAGTTGTTGAATAGCAGAATCCACATTCGTTGATGGTGGCGTTGCCGTTATCAATAATGAAAGAAGAGAACGTTGCGCTATTAGTGCCAATACCACTGACTGACACATCAGAAACGGATGGAAGAGAAATGACTGACATTTCCCATCCGCTATGTTGTACCTCTGTAGGGAGTTCCATGTATCCTGCCTGTGCAGCATCCAGTATGGGATGCTCACAAATGGTTGTGAACAGATAGTTGTCGTATGCCACAGACAAGGTTCTTGATGCCTGGGGAAATGAGCAGTAGCAATACGGGGTATAGCCGTCTGCACCGATTTGCAATGCTATTGGAGATTGAGAAGCTGAAAGGTTCTTGCTTGTGATATCAAATGCAGAATAACTCCATACACCTGAAACTTTTATGTTATTACCCGCAGCCCCTGTAAAACTGATTCTTCCCGTCTGTGGTCGCAACATGACAGAAATCCACACGCCTTCGGTCTTTCGCTGACATGTAATGCCCGTATCTATGTAAACAGGATTCTCAGCGCTGAAGGATAGAACACTGCTGTTAGCCTGGGATACACCTTTTATATAATATGCAGTACCCGAGTACTCGCCGTTGGGAAGAATACCATCATAATAAAGTGTCCAACTGCCATCTTTTTGAGCATATACAACCTTGCCTTCGCATTTCGTGCCATTTCCTTGCAGAGTCACGTATATGGTTGCACCATCGTCCCACATTTCGGGCGCAGCACGCGTTGTACTTTCATCACTATACCTTTCTGATAGAACATTCATGATCGCATTGCAACAGTGAATCTGTGGGTTTTCTCTATCAAAGACAGTTTCTGTCGTAAGTTCTTCATTGCTGCATGAAAGAAACGAAATGAGAACTAACCCGCATTGCAGTTGGCTTTGCCCTTATATGTTAAATGATGTTACGAAATTAGCCATATAATGGTGAAAAACGTAGATTTTCGCATAAATTTCAGTTAATTGTGGTTAATTCAGCACCTGCTTTCAGAAAAACACGC
>JAZLKO010000113.1:0-26139 GCA_045597685.1 Prevotella sp. | reverse complement strand
GTTTTGCGGACAATTTATACACCCAAGGTTAGTTATGATGCATACGTCAAGGTCATCAAACTTGCAGGTTGCCGGGGGAAACCATGCACAAGCTGCGGTATAGTCGAGAGTATTGGACTTTTTCAGTAAACCCTAATTATACTTTTTATGCCGAAGACGAGGAATTCACAAAGCCTATCACAGACCTTGAAGCATGGAAAACGGGAGAAGGTTTGAAGTATGGAGTAGTAATGGGCGAACAATGTTATATTCTCGAAAAACAGGATGGCGAGTTTGTTTTGGACAAAGACATCACACTCAATGACAAGGAGACTTATCTATCCAAATGTGACTTCACCGTCACTGGCAGCATCACCTACAGCCGCATGTTCAATAATACCAACTGGCAGTCGCTGTATGTGCCGTTTGCGATGAGTTACGATGAATGGAAAGGCAAGTTCGAGGTGGCTGCCATCAACAACTTCCACGAATACAGCGACAACAAGACTGGCGAGATAGTGAAGACGGAACTTGAAGTGCGACTGGTGAAAGATCACACTCTGAAACCTAATCACCCTTACCTCATCCGTGCAAAGTCAGCAGATGATACAAAACCTCAGGAGATAAAACTTTCCACCAAGGAACTTTGCAAGTCGGAAGAGAACAGTATAGATTGTTCAAGCGTAGAGCGTAAATACACCTTCACAGGAACATACAAAGAGATGACAGGGCTGAACACAAATAAATTCATCTTCATGAGTGGAGGAAAACTCTGCATGGCTGAAGACGACAATGTTGCACTTTCGCCACAGCGCTGGTATCTGTCCGTTGAGTCTCTCGGCAGTCAATTTGGTGATATCGACAATGTTGGTGCCAAGGCATTTTCATTTGATGTCAAACTGCTGGATGACGAAATCACAGGGATAACTTTGTGCGATAACGATAACGATAACTTTAAGGCTGTGACATACAATCTGAATGGTATGCGTGTGGGCAAGGATTACAAGGGTATCGTGATAAAGAACGGAAAGAAGATTTACCAGAGGTAGGAACTATGGAATTAGGGAATTAGGGAAATTAGGAATTTAGGAATATGAAGAAAGAATATAAAACTCCCATAATGAAAGTGAGAAAGGTTCGATGCTCACACATGCTCTGCACATCGGACGTAAACTTCGGAAGCCGTCATGACGACCCTGACTATGAATACATAGGAGGTGACTCGGGAAGTGGTTATGGCTACGGAGTGCCAGATTGAGATTTAGAGGAGTCTCACTTTTTCTCCTCGCGAGGCGAGGCTTTTTTATTGTCATTTGCGGTTATACGTTTCATAAATTGACAGAATGTAGGATGAATACATACTTGAGATAACCATTATCCCAAATCGGTCATTAGGCTGTTATGCGCTAATGACCGATTCGGGATAATATTATTTACGGACATGATAAAAAAGATTTATTCTTTGTTGTCGAAATCGTATCGAACTATTTGTTTTTTACCATTTTTGATTACTACTCCATTGTAGTTCTCGTTTACACGGACACCACCTATATTGTAGATAAATGGTTGAGGGTTGCGCCTGCCCTGAGCTTGTCGATGGGAAGGTTGAGGGTTGTTGATTCCCGTTGCACCAGATATTTTGATGACAAACGGTTCTGAACTTGTACCTACAGACAGACCATCATAATAGTCGAAGGTTGTAGTTGACTCAAATGTTTGAGCATTGTCGCCTTCCCCAATTACTACTTTGAATCCGATTGTTTCAGGCTCATTGCCGTGGATTACGAGATATGCAAGATTTTTGCGGTTATCGTCATCGTTATCGTTATCGTTGCTTATTACCTCCTTATTTCCGTGGATATTACCCTCGGCATCTATTGCATAAATTCGACATCCTGTCATGCGTATTCCATCGGATTCAACTGCGGCAATCATTGTTGCCGAGCCTGCATATTCTGCATAGAGGTCATCAATGTCTGATGATTCAGATTTATTCTTCTGTGCAAATACGGTGTGATTGGTGTCGGTGTATGGATAGATGAGGTATTTTTTTGCTTCATCGTTCGACATGTACATGTACCCCTTGCCAGGAATGATAGTGTTGAGGTCGCCTATCCATCCGCTTGTGGTGTATTCGGCAAACTGATTGTAGTTCTTGATGACGTCGCCAACCTTTGGTGGTGATGTCAGACCTCCCATGGCAGTGGTAAGTGGCATGTTGGTATTGATGTTAGCACCTATCCACGACCATCCAGGCTTGCCGTCGGTCATTCCTGCAATGCTGATTCTATTGCCAAGATCGTTTGCTGGTTTTCCAATACGTGATAACTTTGCAGGGCATTCAGCCTTGACCTTGTACATACGACCGTAAGTGATGTTTCCGAAGTCACTATCGTATTCCCATTTGCCATTATAGTAGCGGGCGAAGTTGTTCTTGTCCTTCACTTCGGTGAAGATGATTGATGGTTGAGGGTCGAGGGTTGATGGTTGAGGGTTCTCGAATACTTCTTCTACTGGACTTTCTTCCTGAGTGTTGAACGATATCCAGTTCCATCCCTTGTTGATATCGATAATCTGCTCAATCTTTCCCGTAATATCCCAATATATTGGGGTTTCAATGCTACCTATATTAGCATAATCACCTCCGAAGAGTATAGGTTCGGTTGGCTCGACTGAGGCATAGTAAGTACCGGTTGAAGCATCATAGAATTTGAATGTCACTTCTTTGCCGATATACCATTCATTACCATAAATCATCAGTGTGTAGTAGTAAGAATTTTTCTCCCTTGTATATTTTGGAGTTGCCACACCGATACATTTGCCCAACGTGTTGAACGCAGCCAGTTTGCTTGAGTCGTTTTCCTGAATGACGTTGTTGATACGTACTTGTCCTGTCACTGTCATTACCTGAGAATAGAGCGAATCTACTGTCCAGCTCGGACTGTTAGGGATATTGCTGATAGAATAGTATTTCTTATGGCTGATGCCATTGGCGTCAATCAGAGAGAGCATTCCGTTATTAATGCCGATAGGTATATTTTCCTTTGCCTTGATACTGATAGTTATGGTTTCCTGCGATTTGATAACTCCGTCATAGATGGAGAGTTCCATCCAGTCGGGCGCACCATTGATTTGCCAACTTTGATTTGTGCCAGTATTGTTGCGTATCTGTGCATAACCCACATAGGCTTCATTCTTGTTATAGTTTTCTGTATAGAATTCAGTCCATTCGATGTCGTTCATCTCGACAAAGAACGACCAGCGGATGTCCTGTACGGTGTTGCCAGCTTTGTCGTGGAGTCCGCGCAGGAGTGCCGTGAGGGTGGTACCCTGAATATCTCGTTTTTCCTTGTCGCTGAGTTCAATCCATATTTTTCTTTCAGATTTTTTTATTGAGAAGTCGCGGGTTACGAGAGTCGGGACATTTTTGAGTGGTGGTACAATCTCAGTCTCCTGTGCAATGGTCTGCTGACTGAGAGGTGCGTTCGGGTCGGTAATCACAAGTCGTACCGTGTCGCCCTCTGCCTTCATGTTTCCGTAGTTGCCAAGAGTGAAACTGACAGCCTGATTCTGTCCGCTCACCTCAAACGGGAAGTATGCCGCAATCGGGCAGTCCGTCGTGCTGTAGCGATTATTGATGTTTTCGCTTATTGCCTGTGAGTTCTGGAGTCCGTTCCATATTCTTATCTCATCGAAGTATCCGCTGAAGTTGCTCTTGTCGCCGAGGAAGAGCACACCCTGTATGGCGTCCACCTTCTTGGCTGAAATCTGCCCTACGTTGTTACCATCGAGATAGAGCACCGCGTTTCCGTTCTCACTATTCTTTACCATGAACGATAGTTGATGCCAGTGACCGTCGGCAATATTCCTATCGCCGAGTACTACGGAATCTTTCTTGCACTTCAGCACGAGTTTCCCTGTCTTCTTCTGAATCACGAAGCAGGTTGTTCCGTTAGGATAGCTGATAAGAGTATCCACATCGTTTTCGTTATCGTTATCATTATCGTTTTTATCCACATTAAACCAAGCCTGAAGCAGATAATCCTCATCGTAGTTGGTATTCATTCTGGAGAATACGAGCTGGGCTTTCTGTCCCTTTTCGAGTCGCACAGCGTAGTTCTTGTTTTCGATGCTCCACATATCTTCTGAGGAGAGATACATATTTTGCTCCGAAACCACTTCCTTTGCAGTAGTTCCTTTTCCTTCGTTAAGAGGCCAGTAAGCCATCAAATCAGGAGTAAAACGTGTCTTCTTGATGGATTTCTCATTGTTCGACGTTTCCATATCTCTTACTCCGTCCCACATGCTCAGGTCTTGAATGTATCCATGGAACCCTTTTCCGAGTACGAACGGTGCTGCCGGTGTGGTCATTCCACTGAGTTGTTTTCCACCATCCTTGTCGCCAATAAGCCAGACTACGTCCGTGCCGTCTTCAAGAATATAACTTGCTGTTATTGATGCTGGACAATCTATGACGGTAGCATCGGCAACAAGTGAGAGAAACATCCATTTATCCTTTTCAAGAGTATTGACACTTACAAGCTGGTCATTGTTACTGCTAACTATGAAATGCCCTTCTGCATCCACTTCGAACCTGTTGCTGTTTGTGCTGGTACCGAGACTGAGAATAGTGCCTTCTCCGCCCATCCATTTAAGCCATAAGTTGAAGCTTCTTGCAGCACCATCCTGCAAAGCCGACACAGGAATGTCGGTGGACACTTTGTCATCTTTGCCATTAAAGAATACCGATACTTCCCTTGCGGATGCGTTCTGCAGCAGTTCACCGTAGAGTTCCACATTGGTATGTTTCCTTATGTCGCCGTCAATATCTTCGTTGAATTCCACAGAAATCTCGCTGCTGTTGTTGAACACTCCACGCAGAGGTCGGATATTGCCTACAGGCTGTGGTGCGGATACGTCCTTCATCACTACTATTTCATCGCTGTATGCTTCTACATCTCCTTCACCGTAGTTACTTACTGTGCGGGCGCGGAAACGATATTCCTTGTCAGGGAAAGTACTGATGTCGCTCATGTCGAGGGTGTAGTCCACACTCTCTGTCAAGCCATCTTTCTTTTCCCATCGTGCTGATTCGCCTAAGGAGATGAACCTGGTCCCGTTCCATTGCTGCAGGTCGATATAGAGCAGGTTCTCCATATTCAGGTCATAGTCCTTCAGAGTGAAGCGCACTTTACCATTACCCATCCTGACACTCTCACCGTTTATCACGTTCTTGTCGGCAACAAGGTTGATTTCGCTCGATGTCTTCACGAAGTCCACCTGTATCTCAACTTCTGAAGGGTAGATTTTCATAGGTCCCGTTATCATCGTCTGCTTGTCGTCTATGAGATAGAACTTGAGTTTGTGTGTGCCATCCACAGGATTCTGGGGTTCTTCCACGTTGACCGTTACAATCTGTGGCTGTCCGTATTCTAACCATACGAGCACACCCTCGTTGTTCATAGGATTGCCATTGAGTGTGCATCTTGCACCGTTCCTGTTGCTTTCAGCCTCTAAACATACGCGATAGTACCCGTTGCACTTTGCCTCGGACTCGTTGATGAGTCGGAACTGGATGGTTGCAGCAGTGCCCCTGCGCACATTGCTGATAATCTGCTGAGTCGGATCCACGAGTTCCAGTTTAGGCTTGTTCACCATGAGTGTCGGTGCCATGATTTCTGTGCCAGGCTGATAGTATTCTGTCACATACTTAGGAGCCCAGAATGCACTTGTCTGCCCAGAACGTGTGCGGAATATGTCGGAGAATCCGTCGGGTGCAGTCATGCGGTCAACGGTCAGAATGTCGTTCGCTCCGTTCTCTGCGAGGGTGAAGGACAGCACCTCCTTGTTTTCCTTATTCTCGTGGTTTCGTGTCTCGGTGCGACTTAAAGAGTATGTATGATTTTGATTTGTGGTTTCCCCCATCGGACCGTAGAAGGCTTTTGCTCCAGCATGAATATCATCAATAGTTCCGCTCAGGTCAGTCTCGTCTTTGATGATATTCATTTCGTTGGTTGAGGTGGTGAAGGTCTGCGAACTTCCTGCATCGAAGGTATAGTTACCCTTTATGTAGTTACCTGCAAAGGCATCGACCTTTGCCTTCTCGTTGCGGCGCAGCACGTTCTTCCAGTCGTCTGCCCACACCTTATATAAATTAACCGAGTCGGTTGCATACTGTTCTACATAGGTCTTTATTTCGTATCCCTCGCCTGCTCCCTTGTCGAGCAGTCTGTCCTTCTCTTCGTCTGTCATAGCCTGCCATTCCTTGAAATCCACTTTTGGCACATAGTGCAGGTTGTTGTCGGCAGGCAGTGTGGCAGGGTCTTCAATCAATTTCCTGCGTTCTGCCAGCAGATTTGGAATCACACTCTTTTTTATCTGGTATTGAGAATACACAAATGAGGTGTTGAATGTAAACGCACTGGTCTTCACGTCCCTCACTCCTAACCTGACTCCGTCGGCACTGCTCAGGAGAGTGACCTGCTTACCATTGCCCGACACGGAATTTACAGAGGAACCGATGAAGAGGTCGGCATCTGGTCCGTCGAATTCAGGAGCGCTGCTCGTGCTGATATCCTGTGTAGTCGTGATTGTCTGGGTGAACCCGCCTACGGTGTTGTCACCTTCTATATCCACGTTATCTCTGGTAATTGCGAGTTGTATCCCATACTTACCTTTTCCTTTACTTCCAATCTCAAGCTCAGGAGCAAACCCTAAATAGCTTTCTTGATTCACTCCTGAATGCGACTCACTGATTTTGGTCTGTCTGTATTCTGTTGTCACCGTTGAACCCTTTGTCCATGTTGCGTATGACTTCGAACCCGGTGGGTCGCGAAGAATCATCGACAGGACATCAGGACCTCTTGTCACGAAGGAGTTACCATAACTTACGGCTCCAAATACTATTCCCGTGAGATTGAACTTGGCTTGTTCGCCAGTGATTGCCATAGACAATGTCTCCTCGAATGGTGCAGTAGTGTTTGGAACACCAACCCTGAACTTATAGACTCCGCAGCCAAGTGAGTCGAGTTCAAAGTCAGAGCCTTCGCTTTCCTCAAAACTGGTATGTCCGTTTTCATCTACATACCAGTAGTTCTCGTACGACATGGCATTGCTGATGGAGACGGTCTTGTGGGCCATAGGCATCTCATCTATAAGAATATTGTTGCCATCATCCTTGTTGACGTATTTCTGACAAGCCTTGATGTACAGAACATAATCGCCGAACTGATTGAATACAGGTCGCTTGTTCGTGGTTCCTTCTGCACCTATGGTGTATTGTCCGTCCGAGTATGCCACAAATACATTTTCCTTTCCATCGTTTCCGATATAGCTGACAGAATCTTCTCCGAAGAAGTTCTTGTCTTCTTCCGTCTGCCACACCTCCAGCACGGCAGGAGTAGATACCATTTTTCTATAAATGGTATTGTAGGTGAATTTGTCGTAGATTTTCTCACCGTCAGTTCTTGTCTGTCCCTTCCACACCGAGTCGGTCATTTCCTGCGTTGTGTTGCGTGCATCAAGATAATCGAGATTCTGCATAAGTCTGGCATTGACATCCTCATCGGCTGTAGGGATTTTAATTTCGATTACCTCATAGCGCATAGGTGGCAGGAAGGCCGCAAACTCTCCTGTCTGCGAGTCGGTCTTGATGTATATGCGGTTGGCATCGCCCATGTCGGTGTCGCTGTTGGCCTTGCCTGTATGGGCAGAGGCATCGTTGCTGTATTTCAGAGGATTGTCATAGTCAATCTGCTTGGTTGAAGGAACAATATAGAGGTTATTCTTGTCGGTCGTTGCCGTGAAGTAATAATTATCATTGGCTGGCTTCAGAGTGATGTAGGCAGTGCCTATGTTGTTCTTTGACTGTGCTAATCCAACCAACTTGGCATATTCCAATTCACCTCCTACTATTCGTCCTGCAACTATGGCTTTTGTCTTGTCGTAGAACCAGAGGTCGTGGACTTCTTTGTTGAAGTACATGGTCAGGCTATCGGTGAAGGTGTGTCCAGTCATGCTCATTGACAGAGTGTGAGTTCCTATCGGTACATCCACACTGAATTCTCCGTCTGAATTAGTTTCAGAATTCTGTTTCCCTTCGTTCACCATCACACCATCAATCATGATATTGCATCCTTGTACAGGTATGTTAGTATGTTCGTAATAGACTTTGCCCTTTACTTTGAAGCTGCTGATGTCTGTAAAGTCGATGCCTGTGTGCACAAGTGTGTTTGTGCTTACGAGCCGGCGTGTGCTGACTGGGCTGAAGTCATGGGCACCATAGGATGGTACTATCTGCCAGTTTGTACCCTCGCCCTCGAACGGAATACCGCTGATGGTGTATTCTCCGTTCTTGTCAGTGATGCCACGATAAGCCAGTACACTTGATTCAGGAATGATGATAGAAGTAAGTGCAGGCCTATTCTCAGGCAGAGCCACATCACGGTTGTTCCAGTTGCCAGATGGGTGACTGCTGTCGAAAGCGTATTCGCCCACCCCGCTGTCGAAGGTGTAGTAAGCCATCAGTCCCTTCTCGTTTCCGCTCAGGTAGCGGTTGTAGGTATCTGCTATTGACTTGTCGCTGAGGTTTCCTTCCCACAGACGGATTTCATCTACTGCACCTAAGAACGATTCTGTACTGTTCTTGTATCCGAACTGCAGAGCATCAATATTACTGCTACTATTACGTTTAAGATATTCTGTCCATATCGTATTTACCACTTGCTTGGCATTATCATACATGGTCTTTCCGAGCCTGTAGCCATTTTTGTTATGCTGGAGTATGATGTAGTTGCCTTCGTATGTGCCATAATTCACATGAATGCAGAACTGTGACTGGTCAGAACCCGAATCTGGACTACCGAGGCAGATGGTTGTGTCATTTGTCACGTTCACGTATATTTCTCCAGGTACGGTAAGCAAACGACTTTTCTTCTCGCTGTCGTTGCGGAGCAAGAATTGAAGAGTCCACTCTCCATTCCAGAAGTCACCGTCAAGTCCTTCTGCAAGCGGCATTGTCTGGCCGGAACCGGTGAACTGCATTGCATAAGATGTCATCGACTGTGCCAGTTCGTTGTTCTCTGACTGAAGTCGCACATCCACTCCTTCCACGTTCGTCTTGCCGGAATTGAATGTCACCCTACCCTGAATGGTGCCTCGGCTGGCTGCGAAGCCAATGTCACTTGCCTCTGACTTAAAATCGGCAATGCCTCCTAACGATTCACAGAACGGATATAAGCGGATACGGTAGTTATAGACGTATCCTGGAAGCACTTCGTCATCATACGAGCCCGATTCAAGACCGCTGGTCGTCTCATGGACGCTGATCCATTTGTCTTCCTTACCATAGATCTTGCGCTCGATAACGTATCGCAGGCTTTCGTTGTACTTGTTCTCAGTATTCCATTTCAGCGAAACCTTGGATGCATTCTTACCCTTGGTGGCGGAAAAACTTTTGAACTTGACTTCCGCATCGTTCAGTAATTGCAGTTTTGCCGTGTGGAACGTCTTGCCGTTGAAATTGGCATCATTGATATTGTCGAGAAGCCATAAATAGTAGTAGTTAGTACACATGGAACTTACTGGCATCTCGTCCTCGAACGACACATTCAGGTATTCGTCCTCCTTAGTCTGATCATTGCGGAATTCTTTCTCAACTACTTTCAGTTGACTGGCCTTTGCTATAATCTCTTCAAGTTTTTCACTATCAGTCACCGTATCCCATCTCAGCAGACGAATCCTGCTCCCGTTAAGGATACTGGTATTAGGAATGCCAACGGTATTCACTACCTTGCCATTACTGATAACTGGACTGTTCTCAGTGAGATGGACATCATATTTTGAAGTGTAATTCTTTGTGAAATATTTTTTGTTATCTTCCTTATCATACATAAAATCATTGCTGACGAAAAAGACTTTATACACATTGTCCCCATTTACAGGTGTGAAGTCTGTCCATGTGTCCTTGTCGGCATCTAACGAGTCGATAAGTACATCATTCCTGTAGATATTCCATTTACCAAATGGTTTCCAATGCTTCTTGAAGACATCTGCATTCTCCACCTGCCATTTCAGTGTCACTCTCTGAGTCACGGTATTGTAACTGCACTCGTTATCGACAGAATGTATTTTCGGACGTTCAACGATGGTAAATTTCAGTTCGCCTTCATCTGTAGGAACACCTGAGAAAGTCCACTTGTCAGTCCGCTTCTTGTCTGTCATATTGGTGGTGTTGTCAGCAATAACCCAGGTACTGGCATCATCCTTTACAGTGTAATACATTGTCTGTCCCTGAGCCATCACACCGTAGGTAAAGTCAGGAGTTATGGTGAAATCTGATGCCACTCCGCCGAAAATTTTCGAGACAGCACCCCTTCCCTCGAATCCTAACAGTTTGCCCTTCGACGGATCATCGAGAGGGAGAACGAAGTCGTTGGGACCGGCATCCAGACGCGGGTATTCTTCCGTGTAAGATGGATTGATTCCGAAGCAGGCACCATTCCTGTTCATTTTCACTACACACGATGCTTCATAAGACGAAACCTTAACCTCGTTAATGTCCATAATATTGTTTGCCAGACATCTGTTCTTATCGGCAATCTGTTTGCTGACTATCTGATATTGGTTTAATTCCGGATTCTTCATGTGATTGATGAAGCAGTCTGACAATTCGATTGCAGAAGAACTGCCACACCATCCTGCGAAAAGTCCGACATTCAGACCGTTCGGAAGTTTTGGGTTAGCTACCACAAGCACATGACTTGCCTTCGGCTTGGACGTGCCACCCCATGCACCAACAATGGCACCCTGGTCATGGTTATCTGTGAAAAAGCCTTCATACATGTCGATTACGCAGTTGTCAACATCAAGGTTACTGCTATAATCCATGTATCCCAGTATGCCACCTGTGCGGTAATTAGCCTTGCCACTCTCGTTTCTCACACTAATGAAGCAGTTATTCACACTCATCGAACAGTCACCCCACCCGGCACCTCCTACAATGCCTCCGTATGTACTACCATGAGCACCGAACTTACAATTCCTGACCGTTATGTTACTGAATGCCACGTTCTTGGCATTGCGGAGATCACCTACTACAAATCCAGCATTCCATTCCGATGCCGTGATAGAACAACTATCAATTACTATGTTGGTGAACTTCACATTACTAATTGAGCTTTCTCTTCCATCGGTGACTGATCCTGCTACGATTCCTACTGCCTTTTCATTACGCGATTGGCAATTGGAGAATCTTACGTTCTTGATTTCCACTTCTGATAGTATGTTATCAAACAGTCCTGATGCCCATTCTCCATTATCACGGTCGCATATCATGTTTCTGATAGTATGCCCCTGACCGTCGAAGGTGCCCTGGAAATCCTGTATTGACGATTCGCCTATACCACGCCATGAGTGACCATTCAGGTCAATATCTGCACCGAGTTTCACTTCTGCATGAGAGAACTTGCTCAGTTCCGTGGTATTTGTCTCTGTGTTCAGTTTCCAAGCATACCATGCCAGATGTTCGGCTTTCGTCAGTGTGATGACATAGTTGCCTTGTTGATTGGTCATGATACCCGATGGTCGGTTGTTGTCGCTCACCAGATTGTCCCACAATTGTCCATCGGTGCTTTGGCTCAATGCACTCTGACAGGACAAGAGGAATAATACCATCAGTACGGTATACCTCAAAGTGCGTACATTGCATCTCAATAATGTTGTTTTTTTCATATCACGTATGTTAAAGTTGAATATCTATATTTTTAGGTGGGTTCTATAAATTATATTGAGATGATTTCAGAATTATTTTTGAGTAGATTTCTTTGGTTAAAGCAAGCGCATAGTAACTATGCAATTGATTTAAACAGAGGAAGATGCCAAAAAGAAACTGAAAGCATCCAAAACGAAGTCTACCATAAGAGTTCATATCATTTTATAATTTATAGAACACGCCTTTAATCTATCTGCTGATGCGTGCCTTGCCTCGCTCAATCACTATGCCATGGTAATCGTCGGTCACAGGCAAGCCCTGCAGGTTGTATCTCCGGCTGCTCATTGCGTCCTGATGAGGTCGTCCGTTATTTTCCACCTCTTCGATGCCCACCGGGGTGGAACTGACAAAAATCTTGTAACTCCGGAGGAAGTTACTTTCTTCGACGTTCTTGATGTGAATATCTACACTCACGGAGTCGTCGGTCACACAATTGTTGACACTGAATGTGAAGTCGCCCTCTATGTCGAGAGGCATGTAATGCCCTACAGGAATGAGGATCGAATCCCCTATCAAGTCAATGGTCCTGACAAGACTGTCCACGATTGCCCGTGCGGCGATGGAGTCAGCATGAGTTTCCAATGTCAGTAGTGAATCGCAGCGTATGGAATCGGCCTTGGTCATGTCGTTGCAGTGCTGCAGGCAGCTGGCGACAATATGAACGGAAGGTATGGAGTCACCCATCCAATTCGATATGTAAGGCCACTTCTTGTTAAGTCTATAATGGAATGTGGCGAGTGTGTCCGAACCCTGGACAAATGTATTCTTTGGGAATCCGAATTCAGAGCGCAGCGTATCGTTCACGGAATATGCCTGTATGAAGTCGCGTTCTCCTTCGCGGAAGTCGGAAGTGAACTGCAGGAAATATTCTCCCAGTTCCGGCTTAGTGATTTCGCACCTGAACGTGTCGACTCCGGCAAGAAGAGGATAGGTTTCCACGTCGAACTTCGTTGTATGATGCTCTGTAAGGAAATTCCTTATAGTATCGGGGACCTGACCGTCGACGGGCTTGACGTATGTCACACTGATATTGCTGCCGTATGTCCTGCCTGTCATCTCGTCGGTATAGGGATAGCCCGTGTTGTAGTATGCCTTGAACCGGAAGTCACTGCCGTTTTTGATGTCGTTTGATGATTCATAGCGCAATGTCGGCACATCATACATGATAATGTCTCTCTCGAAATCCAGTCCAAAAGCATTAATGTATGTACGCAATCTGTAGTGTCCGCCCCTGTTCTTTGTCTCGACAACATTTGGGCTGTAATCAGCCATATCACTATGCATAGCCGATTCGACTGTTTCCTGAAGAAGTTTCTCAGATTCAGCGTCTTGCATTGTAGATAATCCATAGACATCCGTCAGTTTCAGATCCACCTCCAGTTTTTCCGGCGTCGGCCAAATGAAATCAGTAGCCGGATTTCCGCTGACGAATGAATAAGACTGCAGTATTTCGCCACATAAAATCGAATCTCCGGTGTATGGGATCTTATAATTATTCTCATCATAAACAAATATTGTACTCAGGAGATGTTTGTCATATACAGGAGCCTGTAAGTCTTCGATGTCAGGAATCTCGATACTCACGGGTTCGGAAATCACGTTGCCATCGGCATCGAGTACGGTAAGTTCCAATTCTTCACCTTTCCTTACTGGGAAATCAATGCAGAAGTAAGTGCTGTCGGCTGCCGACACTTTTATCGGCCGAACCCATTTGGAAATGGAAGCATCCGCGCCACTTACGCTCAAACAGATGTCTGCTTCACAGTCAGCATTTCCATTATTGAAAGCATAGGCACGGAATTGGTAATAAACCGAATCACCAGATGCATCCTTGACGTAATGACACATCATGTAGTCTCGCTTCACGTGAAGTTGTGCTGCGTTCTCGGATGCAGCAGGCATTGCGTCTGCATACACGGCAAACGCCAAAACTGATACAAGTAGCATCAGCATTGAACGGAATAGTTTCGTAGTTCTCATTTTTTTTGCATTGTGATGTCCATAAAGGGGGTTCATGGAGTAGGTTGTGTGACTCTCTGTAATCAGAATTATTTAACAAGGACTTTAACGGTCTTTTTGCCAATGCGTGCTACATATACGCCTGGACCTGCAACATTGATTCTCTCAATATCAGAAGCAGCCTTGCCGTTCATGATAGTACGTCCCGCCATGTCGCAAACCGTGATATTCTCTCCTTCGGCAACGCGGACTACTATAGCGTTGTGCTCGCTGGTTACAACGAAGTCAACGTTCTCTACATTATGTATTGCAGTGTCTGTCGAGTCGGACTGTGTGCAGTTGAATGTCCACTGGGTATGGTCGTACATAAGGGCTGTACCTGTAAGAGAATATATGCCTTTTTCATCTTGGGTAATGGTGATTGTTCCTGAGTATACATTCTTGTGTTCTACTACCGCTGCATTCTCTATAAGCATGAAAGTCATTGTTGTTCCGCTATCATAAGTCCATGTACCGAGAGGATTGTCGGCATTACTGTTATAGACCATGCCAAAGAGGCGCATTTCGTTGCAGAACGCTTCAAAGTTGTAAACATAGATTCCCTGCGTTTTATACGTTTCATAGATAGAGCTCTTAGTTATCGTAAGGTCTGTAGCAGTGAATATCTTATATGTCTCGGCTATTGGCTCAGAGTATAAAAAAGTGATGTCGTACATTGTGCTGTCTTCAGCCACCCATTCGATATGTGCTGTGCAGTTTAATACTGTACCTGTGACTGTCGCATCAAGAAGGTTGTTGCATGAAATTGGAATTTCTTCTCCAGTAGGAGTAACTTCGACAAACATGAAGTACAGATCATTTGGGCAACGGTCGGCAAGGGTGTAAGTTCCGGCAAATGTATTTGTAATGAACTCCAAGTTCATCCTGTATTTGTCATCATCGCTGTATCCATACAGGTAGATATTTCCCTGTGAAGAAGTCCTGTCATAGACAAAATTTCGGTTGTTGGCGTTAGACATTGAGATGATGACGGTGTCTTTTGGTTCTGTGATTGGCGCAGCAGGGGAATAAGTTATGTGATACTGCTGGCCGAGTGTATCCGTTACATTTACAACATACGAGGCCTCGTTTTTGGTAAAAGAAACTGATGCATACATGATGTCTTCCGAAGTGGTCTTGTTCAGACCAGAACTAAAATCAAACATGTCAGTCAGTGTGTACGTCCGACCGTCAGTAATATCCTGTTCACCTGGAGAAAGCTTAATATAGAATGTAAACTGATATTCAGCATTCTGGAGTTTAATTATGCAGGCAGTTGGTGGAACAGGTTGGTCTGATGCACTTGTGCAGACAACATTGATAAGCTGTGTCTGAGCCTTTGCAGAGGCTGCCATCATCAGCAGCACTGCGAACATTGTAAAAATCTTTTTCATAAAAAATTTAGATAGTTTGAAATTTGCTTGCAAAATTATAGAAATGTTTAATTCATTTTAAAAGTAGGATTTAATAATTATTTTTTTTTAACATTTAAGAAAATGTATTCATGCTGAAACTTTCAAAATTGATAAAATTGGCTTACATTTGCCAATGATTTTAGAAATAATACACAATATGAAACGATTTTTTGTCACTTTGTTTATCACAGCGTTATGCTTGGATTTCTGCCATGCTCAGTCTGTTTCTGCCAGCAGTCCTATCGTCAACAACACCATAGTTCATCCTTGGTTTGGGAAGAAAATTGGTTACATTGGTGATTCCATCACCGACCCGAGACTTCGGCAAGCGAAAACCAAATGGTGGAAATTCTTGGAAGAATGGCTCAACACCACTTCCTACGTTTACGGCATCAGCGGTCGACAATGGAACGATGCCATTAATCAAGCCAACAAACTCAAAGCGGAACATGGTGATGATGTGGATGCTATAATGATTTTTCTCGGTACTAATGACTACAACGAAGGAATACCTGTAGGCGAATGGTATAAGGAGACTAAGGAAGAGGTTATTGCTGCACGTGGCTCAAAAGTAAAACAGCCTTATCTGCGCAATAAGCGCACATTTGTGATGGACAACAAGACTTTCAAGGGACGCATCAACCTTGCACTGGATTCCATCAAGCGCATGTATCCTACCAAGCAGATTATTCTCCTCACTCCTATCCATCGCGGACGGGCTTATTTCAACGACAAGAACTGGCAGCCTACAGAGGATTACACCAACTGGTGTGGCGAATATCTCGATGCCTATGTGGATGCCATAAAGGAAGCAGGGAATGTGTGGGCAGTACCAGTGATTGACTGGAACAGTCTTTCAGGACTCTATCCTATGCATGAGGAAGAAGACACATTTGGCCATGACACAGACCGTCTGCATCCAAACGATGAAGGAATGCGCCGAATGGCAAGGACATTATATTATCAACTACTGACAATTCCATGTGTGTTTTAACCACAAGTGTTACTTTGCGACGGAGCGATAATCACGCCAGCGGCGCATGATGTTTTGCACATAGGGTACCGTCTCACTGCTGCGCATGTAGCTATTTTTCACAACATTGCTATTGGAATAAACCTTGGGGTCTTGCAATTTCAATAAATATGGTGCAATGGTGTCCCAATTCTTATAGTCGGCCACTCCATCCGCTTTCGCCAATGCCTGTGCATCACGAATATGCCCAGTTCCTCCATTATAGCTTGCAAGAACGAATTTTATCCGATTCTCTCTGCCAGGAATATCCTGCCACACCGTCATCAGTTTTTTTATGTATTTCGTAGCTGCTTCTATGTTTCTTTCTGGCACAAAAATATCCCTTTGAGTAAGTCCCATCGAAACAGCTGTGCTCGGCATCAGTTGCATTAGTCCGCAAGCACCCGCAAACGACTGAGCCTCAGGGTCGAACATACTCTCTTGATAGCATTGTGCAGCCAACAGCCGCCAATCCCAATTGCATATTCCAGCATATTTTTTGAACCACACATCGTAGGCACTAATCTTGCCCATTCTGCGATTGAAGAATGGTGAGTGATAACGCCGTTGCGTACCATTCTGGGCAAGTACCTGCTCTTCGTTTCTCACTATTTTGCGAAATTCTGGTTTGTACCAATCATCCAGAGCCTTTTTCAGTTGTATGGAATTACTGCGCACCGCCCATGCTCCAGCACCATCTTTCGTGACGCCAACAGGCAGAAGCTGTACATCCTTAGATTTCAAAAAATCCTCAGGTAGCGGAACAGCAATGAAATCCCCCACCCCACGATGCAACTTTTCCACCAGTTCGGCAGTATCCTTGCATAGTTCACCGCGAATAAAAAAGCCTTTAGTACGGGCAAATTTCTCAGCAAGCAGATATTCTTCACCAAGAGCACGTCGGTGCAATTCATAGAAAGTGCTCTTACCCTCTATCGTCAGAGCAATCAGGATTCCGCTCTCTTCGATTTGGGGCAAATCGTAGTCAATATCCCTTACAGTCTCATCATTGGCATCAACATCAGCACCCTCCCTCACAACATCACCGAATGGTGTTGAAATCAACTCATCCTCCATGGCAGAAATCAACTCATCCTCCATGGCAGAGTACTTTAAATAGCCCTTACAACCCACATACAGATTGTAGCAACTATAAATCAGCACACATACCGTAAACAAACGAAAAATCCACTTCATAAAATGGTGTGCTTAATTAAGTTTTGCAAAGGTAATTTTTTTATTTCAAACACCAAAACAATTTTGATGTTTTACGTTTTTTTAAACATAAATAGGCATAAATGAGCAGTAAATCTTAAATAATTAGAATTTTTTTTGATTATTTGCAGACTTTTTCTACCTTTGCACGTTCAATGTAAAAATTATAGTTTGATATGAAGAAAATTGCTTTCCTAATTTTAGCATTTGCTCTTGCTGCAACAACCGCTACTGCACAGAATGCAAAAAAGGTGTTGGCTAAAGCACAACTTGCCAACGAGTATTTCATGAAGACATGGCCAGACCCTACAAAGCCTACTTTCGTAAAGAAAGAACGTTCCAGCAATTTATGGACTCGTGCCGTATATTACGAAGGACTGATGGCTCTGTATGCTATCGACAAGCAACAGAAATATATTGACTACACCGACACATGGGGAAATTTCCACAAATGGGATGTCAGAGATGGCATAAAAACAAGAAATGCTGACAATCAATGTTGCGGACAGGTGTATCTCGAACGCTTCGACATGACTGGCGACAGCAGCATGATAAAAAACCTTATTGCCAACTTTGATGCACAGATTGCCGAAGACAATGCCGACTTTGCCAAACAGCGCGAAACACGCAAATTCTGGTGGTGGATAGATGCCATCCAGATGGCTATGCCTGCACTGACTCATTTGAGCCAGATTACTGGCAACACGAAATATAAGCATGAGGCAAAACTGCTCTACACATGGATTCGCAACAAGGAAGACGGGGGACTGTTCAACACAGAAGAAGGCCTGTGGTGGCGCGATGCCGACTTCAATCCTCCATACAAGGAGAGCGATGGTGCCAACTGCTATTGGAGCCGTGGCAACGGATGGGTTTATGCTGCCTTGTGCCGTGCAATAAATCACATTGAAGAAGGCTGCGGATTCCGCAAGATGCTGATGAACGACTATCAGACCATGACGAAAGCATTGGTGAAACTGCAACGGAAAGATGGTTTCTGGAACGTGAGCCTCACATCGCCTGCAACATACGCTGGACCTGAGACTACAGGAACAGCACTCTTCCTTTATGGCATTGCCTGGGGCATAAACAATGGTGTTTTAGAAAAGGCTGAATACAAGCCAATATGCGACAAGGCATGGAAAGCATTGTCGAAGGTTGTTCACAAAGACGGCTTCTTAGGCTACGTTCAGGGCACTGGCAAGGAACCGAAGGATGGTCAGCCTGTTACATTCGACAGCAAACCAGATTTTGAAGACTACGGACTGGGCTGCTTCCTGCTCGGCGCAACGGAATACTATAAATTGATTAATAAATAATGGGGGCAACCGCAAAAAATATGAAAAAATTATTTTTATCATTAGGATTCTTGATTGGAATTTGTTTGCAGGCTTCTGCACAGGCAGAAATAAAATTTGACAAAACCCTGCACGATTTTGGAGAATTCTCCGAAGCCACGCCAACACAAACATGTGTGTTTACTTACACAAACACTGGTAATGAGCCTCTCATCATCAATCAGGCGGTTGCCAGTTGCGGATGCACTGTTCCGACCTACACCAAAGAGCCTATTCAGCCTGGCATGACAGGAAAAATCGAAGTGACTTACAATGGAAAAGGTAAGTTCCCTGGACGATTTAAAAAGGTAATCACCATTCGCACAAATGCCAAGCAGGAACTTATTCGTCTGTTTGTAGCAGGCGACATGACCGAAGCTAAATAAAAAAACAAAAAAATATGCTTACATTAAAATTAATTACCGAAGAAAAGGAAAGAGTCATCAATGGCTTGAAGAAGAAAAACTTCAAAACTGCCGAAGAGGCAATCGAACAAGTCTTACTCACCAATCAGCAACGTAAGGAAACGCAGCAGAAATTAGACCAAACACTTGCAGAACAGAAACAAATGGCTGCAAAGATTGGTGGTCTGATGAAACAAGGACTGAAAGAAGATGCTGAAAAGGCAAAAGCAGAAGTTGCTGAACTAAAGGCAAAATCTGCCGACTTAGAAAAAAGTCTCACAGCATTTGAAAACGACCTCACTACACAACTCTGCCAAATACCAAACATCCCTTACGATGAAGTACCAGAAGGCACTTGTGCTGAAGACAACTGGGTGGTTAAATCAAACCTCAAGGAATGCGTGGTTGGCGAGGACACCGTGGGCAACTGGACTTGCATTCCAGAGAACAGTGTGGCTAAACTTCCTCACTGGGAACTGGCAAAAAAATACAACCTCATTGACTTCGACCTCGGAGTGAAAATAACGGGGGCAGGATTCCCTGTCTATATTGGTAAGGGAGCTCAACTGCAACGAGCACTTATAAACTTCTTTCTTGAGGAAGCACGTGAAGCTGGATATACTGAGATTATGCCGCCTACAGTAGTTAATGCTGCATCAGGCTACGGCACAGGTCAGCTTCCTGACAAGGAAGGACAAATGTACCATTGCGAAATTGATGACCTCTATCTGATTCCTACAGCAGAAGTGCCTGTGACTAACATCTATCGCGACGTAATACTTGACGAGAAAGACCTGCCAATCAAGAATTGTGCTTATACTCAATGCTTCCGTCGCGAAGCTGGTAGTTACGGTAAGGATGTGCGTGGACTGAACCGTCTGCACGAGTTCTCAAAGATTGAAATTGTGCGCATTGATACTCCTGAGCATTCAAAAGAGAGTCACAAGGAAATGCTCGCTCACGTGGAAGGCTTGTTGAAGAAATTGGAACTGCCTTATCGTATTCTCCGCCTTTGTGGTGGCGACCAAAGCTTTACATCAGCCATCTGCTACGACTTCGAAGTGTATTCTGAAGCACAGGGACGTTGGTTAGAAGTTTCATCCGTGAGCAACTTCGACACCTATCAGGCAAATCGTCTGAAATGTCGTTATCGCAAAGCTAAGGACAAAAAAATTGAACTTTGTCACACACTGAATGGTTCTGCACTTGCCCTGCCACGCATTGTTGCAGCCATACTTGAAAATAACCAAACAGAAAATGGCATCAAAGTTCCAACAGCCTTGCAACCATTCATGGGATGCGAAGTGATTAATTAACTGATTTTCTATGTACAAAATTTTTTCCAAGCAGCAGTTTTCTGAGAAGGTATTCAAATTTGAGATTGAAGCACCTTTGATTGCACGCAGTCGCAAGGCAGGACACTTCGTCATAATTCGTGTTGACGAAAAAGGTGAGCGCGTGCCTCTGACGATTGCCGATGCCAACACAAATAATGGCACCATAACATTAGTAGTTCAAGAGGTTGGACTATCGTCTAAAAAACTCTGCCAATTAAATGAGGGCGATTACATTCATGATGTAGTAGGTCCACTTGGCAATGCCACACACATCAAGAACTTCGGCACTGTGCTTTGTGCTGGAGGTGGCGTGGGAGTAGCTCCAATGCTTCCTATTATCAAGGCATTGCATGAAGCAGGTAATAGAGTCATTGCCGTACTTGCTGGCAGAAACAAGGAACTTATCATCCTTGAAGATGTGGTAAGAAAATATGCTGATGAGGTAATCATCATGACCGACGATGGTAGTTATGGGAAACAAGGCGTTGTCACTGTCGGTATGGAAGAAGTCATTCTGCGTGAGAAGATTGACAAATGCTTTGCCATTGGTCCTGCTATAATGATGAAATTCTGCTGCAAACTGACAGAGAAATATAAAATCCCTACGGTTGTATCGCTCAACACAATAATGGTTGATGGTACTGGTATGTGTGGAGCATGTCGCCTGACTATCGGTGGAAAGACAAAGTTTGTCTGCATCGACGGTCCTGAGTTTGATGGGGCGTTGGTTGACTGGGACGAAATGTTCAAGCGCATGGGCACCTTCAAGAAAGCCGAACAGGCGGCACTTACAAATAAATCACAGCCATCTGCACCACTTGACAATCTCACCAACCATGATGCTGAATGGCGCAAGGAACTGCGGGCATCAATGAAAGCCAAGGATCGCACAGCCATCGAGCGAGTGGTTATGCCAGAATTAGAACCAACATACAGGGCAACCACACGCACTGAAGAAGTCAACATTGGTTTGACGGCAGAAATGGCTCAAAACGAGGCAAAACGCTGCTTGGACTGCGTGAATCCCACTTGTGTAGCAGGATGTCCTGTAGGCATACCTATTCCATCATTCATAAAAAATATTGAGCGAGGAGAGTTTCTTGCCGCAGCACAAGTGCTGAAGAGCACCTCTGCCCTACCCGCTGTCTGTGGTCGCGTCTGTCCGCAGGAAAAGCAATGCGAAGCCGTATGTATTCACAACAAGATGGGGCACAAACCTGTTGCCATAGGTTATCTTGAACGCTTTGCTGCCGACTATGAGCGCGAAAGCGGGCAAATAGCCACACCTGTTTGTGCTGCTTCGAACGGTGTAAAAATTGCAGTCGTCGGATCTGGTCCTGCTGGACTATCATTCGCTGGCGACATGGCAAAATTCGGTTACGATGTCCATGTCTTTGAAGCATTGCATGAGATTGGTGGCGTATTGAAATATGGTATTCCAGAATTTCGACTCCCAAACAAAATTGTAGATGTAGAGATTGAAAATCTGAAAAAGATGGGAGTGGATTTCCAGACCGACTGCATTGTTGGAAAGACCATCTCCATACCGCAGTTAGAAGATGAAGGCTATAAGGGAATTTTCGTTGCTTCAGGTGCAGGTCTGCCAAACTTCATGGGTATTCCTGGCGAGAATAGCATCAACATAATGTCATCAAACGAATACCTTACACGCATAAACCTTATGGATGCAGCCAATCCTGAAACCGACACACCTATTAATATAGGTAAGAAGGTTATTGTAGTAGGTGGTGGCAATACAGCCATGGACTCATGCCGTACTGCAAAACGTCTCGGTGGCGACGTGACTCTTGTCTATCGCCGTAGCGAAGTCGAAATGCCAGCACGCCTTGAGGAAGTGAAACATGCGAAGGAAGAGGGCATAGAATTCCTAACTCTCCACAATCCGAAAGAATATCTTTCTGATGATAATGGTGCAGTCAAAGCAGCAGTACTGGAAGTCATGGAACTTGGCGAGCCTGATGCAAGTGGTCGCCGTAGTCCTGTACCTACAGGGAAAATAGTCACCCTCGAATGCGATCAGGTGATTGTTGCCGTTGGCGTATCGCCAAATCCACTCGTACCTAAGTCGATTGAAGGGCTCGAACTCGGAAGAAAGAACACAATTGCCGTCAATGAAAACATGCAGAGCAGCAAGCCAACTCTTTATGCAGGTGGCGACATTGTGCGCGGAGGAGCAACCGTAATACTCGCCATGGGCGATGGTCGCCGTGCCGCAGCAGCTATGCATAAGGCTTTATGCATAATTGACAATTGACAATTGATAACGAGCAATCCATAATTCCCTAATTTCCTAATTTCCTAATTTCCTAATTCCAAATTCCTCATTCCTATAACCGCATATTAAAACAAAACATCATGGGAAAATATTTAGCAGAATCAGAACTGATTATCAATGAAGATGGCAGTTGCTTTCATCTTCACATAAAACCAGAACAACTGGCCGACAAGGTTGTAATGTGTGGCGACCCTGCAAGGGTTAACACCATTGCAGCACATTTTGACACCAAAGAATGTGAAATCACATCACGCGAATTTCACACCGTAACAGGCACATACAAAGGCAAACGCATCACTGCACTTTCACACGGAATAGGATGCGACAATATCGACATCGTAATCAATGAACTTGATGCCCTGAAAAACATCGACTTCAAGACACGTCAGGTAAAAGACAAACTTACGTCTTTGGATATTGTTCGTATCGGCACTTGTGGAGGCATACAGGAATATTGTCCTGTTGGCAGTTTCTTATGCTCCGAAAAGAGTATTGGCTTTGAAGGACTCATCAATTATTATGCCAATCGTGACGAAATATGCGACCTTGAGTTTGAAAAGGCTTTTACAGAACATCTTGGTTGGGATTATCATCACTTGCCTTCACCATATGTTGTTGACAACAACAAGGAACTTCTGGAACGCATCTATCAGCCAGAAAAGGGCATGATAAAAGGTGTGACTATCTCTTGTGGTGGTTTCTATGGTCCACAGGGACGTGAATTGCGCATTCCATTGGCTGACCCAAAACGCAACGAGAAAATTCAGTCGTTCTACTGGAATGGCTATCGCATCACAAACTTTGAAATGGAAAGTGCTGCTGTTGCAGGACTGTGCAAGCATCTCGGACATAAGGGATTGACCGTATGCATGGTAATAGCCAACCGCGCTGTCAAGGCGATGAACACCAACTATAAAAACAACATCGACGAACTGATTGAATTGGTGCTCGAAAAGATATAAGAAGAATGAAAGAACTCGCTTGCGTCTTCATTGGAGGCGGTCTTGGATCGGTTGTCAGATACATGGTTTCGATGGTTTGGCATCATATTTCGCTCAACCCACGCTATGCTGACATCGTATTTCCATGGCCGACATTCGTGGTCAACATACTCGGTTGTCTGCTCGTAGGCATTTTCTACGAGTACTCAGAGCGTTGGGGAATGACACCAGAAATGAGGATTTTCCTCACCACAGGGCTTTGCGGTGGGTTCACAACATTCTCGACTTTCAGTTACGAAAGCATGACTTTAATGCACTCGGGGCATGTCGCCATGTGTGCACTATACGTCATCAGCAGCATCTTGCTGGGGGTAATTGCAGTCTTTTTACCAACAATAATCTCACACTTATAGACAATCATGCCAACAATTTGCGCAATTTCAACCGCACAAGGCGGTGCTATCGGAATAGTTCGAATGTCAGGGAGGAAAGCCATAATCATTGCCGACCGCATCTTCAAGGGCAAACGCAGTCTTGCTGATGCATCGGCTTACAGCATTTGTCATGGGCAGATTATGGACGGAAGCGCAGTTGTTGACGACGTTCTCGTGTCAAAATTCCTTGCACCTAACTCCTATACAGGCGAAAATAGCATTGAAATCAGTTGCCACGGAAGCATCTACATACTAAACAAGGTGTTGCAACTCCTCATCGAGCACGGATGCCGACAAGCCGAACCAGGCGAATTTACCAAGCGTGCATTCCTCAATGGCAAGATGGACTTGAGTCAGGCAGAGGCAGTTGCAGACCTAATAGCTTCAAAGAATAAGGCAACACACGACATTGCTCTGTCACAACTTAAAGGAAACTTTAGCACGGAACTTGCACAACTGCGAAAACAGTTGCTTAAGATTTCTTCTTTAATTGAATTGGAACTCGACTTCTCCGAAGAAGATGTAAACTTTGCCGACCGTAAGGAACTTCTTTTACTTGCAGAAAAGATTAAAAGCAAAATAACCACCCTACTCCATTCTTTCAAGACTGGCAAGGCACTAAAAGAAGGTATTCCGGTAGTTATCGTTGGAAAAACGAATGTGGGGAAAAGTACACTGCTCAATCGTCTGCTTCACGACGATAAAGCAATCGTAAGCGATATTCATGGAACCACACGCGATGCCATTGAAGACACAACAACTATCAATGAGATTACATTTAGATTCATTGACACAGCAGGACTACGAGAGACTGATGACGTAATAGAAAACATCGGCATAGAACGTACTCATCAAAAAATTTCACAGGCAAGAATCGTTTTGTGGGTAATTGACGAACAACCAACCGAAGATGAAATCCTGTCAATGCAGAACGAGTGCAAGGATAAGAAACTAATTGTTGTGCGTAATAAATCCGACATAAAAACCGCTGACAGGACATCATTTTCGTCAGTAAGTATCTCAGCAAAATATGATGACGACCTGTCGCAATTAGAACAACAAATATACAAAGCGGCAGACATTCCTGAAATTAAAGACAATGAGGTTATAATAGTCAACACACGTCATTACGAAGCCTTGTATCATGCAAAGTCAGACATTGAAAGACTCATTGAAGGACTCACGACAAACATTTCTGGAGATTTGTTAGCAGAAGATTTACGGAATTGCAATGAAAACCTTGCCGAAATCACAGGCGGTTCAATCAATTCCTCCGAAATCCTCTCAAACATCTTCAGTTCATTCTGCATCGGAAAGTGAGAACCAGTAAAAGAAAAAGTCACAAAGATTTGAATATTGCGGAAATTCCCATAAATGGCAAAAATAAAATTGCGGAAATTCATTTTTTTGAATATTAACTGTTGATTTTCAATTATCATTAGTAATTTTGCACCCAAATGTTACAACTATAAAATTTACGACCATAAAATTTCATGAAGAAATTCTACGATATAATGCTCGAAATGGCCGAACTTAAGGAGCTACATTCAACTGACGACAAATAGTTTACTCTGAGCCAAGTCGAAGGGAATGCAATGAAGCTTGCTTTAATTGCCGAGTCGTGACAGAGGAAGACGATGTCAATGTTCCGAAGAAAGATTGTGAGACGCAGAGCGCGCTTCCGAGGGATGCGAAGCACAAGATAGAAGATGAAGTCAACACATAGGCAACCATAAGAGTTCATATCATTTTAGAATTTATAGAACATACTATAAATAATATTGTAAAATTTAAAATTTGATTCCACTTTAAAAAGTGTCTTTTAGGTTAAACATCTGCCTTGAAACAGAAAACCTGGGCTTCAATGCTGGCCAAACAGATATTTCTGCTAAGAGCGTTAAATATTCGCGAAAGACCTTCATCGGGTCAAAAATGGTCTCTATGAGGCTATATATATGGTTGCAGACCTTTTCCATAAGGGTAGATGCTGCTTCCACAAGC
>JAZLKO010000112.1:0-9983 GCA_045597685.1 Prevotella sp. | reverse complement strand
TTTTTCTTTGCCATCCACTCCTTCTTGGTGATGATGTCGTAAGGAAGATTAGAAATCCACGAACGGAGCTGGGCCAATGCTGCTGACAGGTCACCTCCCTTCAGGGCACGAGCCATGGCTACGATAACGGCATTGCGTTCCCTCATGTCAGCATCCATTAGGTAGTTCGTCAATCCGCTGACCATGCCTTGACGCACTTCATAGTTCGGGAAATGGAGCGTATAGGAATCCAGTTCCTTGTCGTATGTATCAATTGTAAGATAACCGCTCTGATAGAGAAGAGGTATAGGGGTTTCTGCCTTTTCGCATGGCACATTGAACTCTTCAAGACCAAGTTCTACTCCGTCAAGATCCAATGGGTTGAACTTAGGATAATGCTGCAGGTGCTCTATCAGTCCTGTCATGGTTGCTGATTCGAACCAGTAGTGCGCAGTGTTTTTGGCATCAAGTGCCCTCAACAGACTGAACGGCGCATAAACATCCTTGCTCTTCGGTGAGAAGTGATATCCGTCGTAGTTCTTCTTCAGCAGGGCGTAGGCATCATCGGTCGTGATGCCAAGATTTTCTGCATATTCCTCAACACAAGGGCGAAGCACTGTGTCCAGTTCCTCCTGAGTGATGCCACAAAGACCAGAATATTCGTCTAACATTGAAATCTGGTAAAGGTTGTTCAGTTCCGAGAAAATACTGAGTTGTGAAAACTTCGTCACGCCAGTTATGAAGACAAAGCGAAGGTAAGCACCTTCTTTCTTGACCACCTGATAGAAGCTACGCAACATTGTACGCATTGCCTCTAAGTCTTCGCTGTAGAGCAACCGCATAATCGGTGCATCGTATTCATCAAGGATCACCACGACCTTCTCGCCTGATTGCTTCTCGGCATTGTGAATGAGGTCACGGAATCTGCCGCCCAGCGTCTCGGTCAGTGGGTCTCTGCCGTAAATTGCCTCGTAGGTTCTCAACTGAGCCTCAAGGTTTGACCGCGCTTCCGAAATACTGCAGTTCTTCAAGTCGCTCATGTCGAAGTGTAGCACAGGATACGACTTCCACTCCCTCTCCAATTCCATCACCTTCAGTCCCCTTTGGTTCGACGGGCTCACCATAAACTCAGGTTCATGACGGGCATCGAACAGTTCCTTCTGTCCAAGGAAATAAGCCTTGAAGGTATTGCATAGTAGCGACTTTCCAAAACGGCGAGGACGAGCAAGAAAGACATACTTATACTCATTGGCAAGAGTGTACATCATGTCGGTCTTGTCAACATACAACTTACCTTGTTCCCTTATTTCCTGGAACTGGTCGGTATCTACTGGGTATCTGAATTTTCTCATTTTCATCTGTACCAAATGCGGCTTACGCACTTTGTTCACCGATTACCACACAAATTCGTCGCAAAAGTAACGAAATAAATTCATACTACAATTTTTTTTATACATTTTTAATAAATAATTTAAGTTTCTCAAGTTACTTTCGGAACTCAAGGAGTTAAGGAGTTAAGAAGTTAAAGGAGTTAAGACAATACATTATTCAAGAGCCGAAGGCTTCATTCTATGAATGAGGGTTTGTCTTGGGTTTTTGTGATAAACTACCTGCGAGCATAAATATTCACCCCAGTATTTTTCCATCGACCCGTATTCAGCCTTATTGCACAAGATAAAAAAATTTTGCACTCGGATTTAGTGTACCCTATCTAAACCTGATTACTACCTTATCTAAACCTTAAAGCAGGGATAACGAAGCCTTATCTATACCTTGCACCCTGTGATAAGGCTGTGATAAGGCTGTGATAAGGCTGACAATAAGGTTTTACAGGTAGAGTCAAAAAGGCTGAATAGTATGCAATAGTTGCGAAAAGGTTTAAAAAAACTTAATTATAGATTGAAAGACGAGTTTTTTTTCTTATTTTTGCGGAAAATTAGATTGTAGGTATTCATTTGCATAGTACTATGCGCTTACTTTAACCAAAGAAATCTGCTCAAAAATAATTCTGAAATCATCGCAATATAATTTATAGAACCCACCTATGAATAAATAAACTAAAAGCAATATGGACAATCAGCATTTTCTTGCAGTTGATTTAGGTGCAACATCAGGACGCACTATTATCGGCACTTTGAAAAACGGCAAAATCAATCTTGAAGAACTTACTCGTTTTGATAATGCTATTATTGAAACTGGCGGACATTTCTATTGGGATATTTTTGCTCTATATAACGAAATCATTAAAGCACTCAAACTTGTCAAACGACAAAACATACCAATCACAAGTATCGGCATCGACACTTGGGGGGTTGATTTTGTCTATATTGGCAAAGATGGCGGAATACTTCGCAACCCTGCCTGTTACCGTGACCCTCATACAGACGGCATGATGGATGATTATTTCCAGAAAGTCATCAACCGTAAGGAGGTTTATGGTAAGACGGGTATTCAATTCATGAACTTCAATTCACTATTCCAGCTTTATACAATGAAAAAAGCTGGCAATTCTGCTTTTGAAAATGCCGACAAGATTTTATTCATGCCCGACTGCCTCAGTTACATGCTTACAGGCAAGGCTGTCACTGAATACACTATAGCATCAACTTCACAGATGCTAAATCCAAAAACCAAAGACCTTGACAACGATTTGCTTGCAAGCATTGGACTGGGAAGAGATAAATTCGGGGAAATGGCGAATCCGGGTACTATAATCGGTACTCTTACCGATGAAATCCAGAAAATGACAGGACTGGGTGCAATACCAGTTGTTGCTGTTGCCGGTCACGACACAGCTTCTGCCGTAGCTGCTGTACCAGCTGCAAGTAAAGAATTTGCCTATCTGAGTTCAGGTACATGGTCGCTGATGGGAATAGAAACACCTGAAGCTATTATCAACGATGAAAGTTATGAAAAGAATTTCACCAATGAAGGTGGTATTGAGGGCACAACTCGTTTCCTGAAAAACATTTGCGGAATGTGGCTCTATGAGCGTTGCAGAAAAGAGTGGACAGATGCACCTGCCACTCACTTGGAAATTCAGATAGAATCAATGAAGATTCCTGCATTCCAGAGCATAATCAATCCCGACGACCCTTGCTTTGCAAATCCAGAAGACATGGAAAAGACTATTCAGGATTATTGTGAAAGAACTGGCCAGCGGATTCCTCACGGATATGCGGAAGTAAGCCGTTGCATTTTCGATTCATTGGCATTGCGCTATCGTGAAGTCTTTGCATGGCTGAAGGATTTTGCTTCGTTCAACATCAACACACTCCACATCATCGGTGGTGGAAGCAAAAACGAATACCTCGACCAGATGACTGCCGACTCGCTCAACATTGAAGTACTTGCTGGTCCACAGGAAGGCACAGCACTTGGCAACATCATGATTCAGGCAAAAGCTGCTGGTGTTGTAAGCGATATTTGGGAAATGAGAAAAATCATTGCTGATTCCATTGACCTGAAGCGGTTCACACCTAACCACACAGCAGATTGGGACGAGGCTTACCAGAAATATCTGAAAATCAAAAATATGGTATATTAAACTCAAAATAAAAAAACTTAAAACTTATGAAAGAAGAATTTGTAAAAAAAGCGTATGAAGTAGCAAAAGAACGCTATGCAGAAATTGGTATTGACACAGAAAAGGTGCTCAAGCAGTTACAAGATTTCCATCTCAGCATGCATTGCTGGCAGGCTGACGATGTAAAGGGATTTGAAGTTCAGGCAGGGGCACTTAGCGGTGGTATTCAGAGTACAGGAAATTATCCTGGTGCTGCGCGCAACATCGATGAACTGCGTGCCGACATTCTCAAGGCAAAGACTTTGATTCCTGGTACTCACCGCCTCAACCTCCATGAAATATATGGTGATTTCCAAGGGAAAGTGGTTGACCGCGATGAAGTTAGCATCGACTATTTCAAAAGTTGGATAGACTGGGGCAAGGAGAACAATACAAAACTTGACTTCAACTCCACATCATTCTCTCATCCTAAGAGTGGCAACCTGTCGTTATCTAATCCTGACAAGGGAATCCGTGACTTCTGGATTGAGCACACCAAACGTTGCCGCGAGATTGCAAATGCAATGGGCGAAGCTCAACAAGACCCTTGTATCATGAATGTTTGGGTTCATGATGGCTGCAAGGATGTAAGCGTGAACCACTATCTCTACAGACAACTGCTGAAAGAGAGTCTCGACGAAATTTTTGCCAAGAAACAGCCAATGATGAAAGACTGTATAGAAGGCAAGGTTTTTGGCATCGGACTTGAGAGCTTCACCGTCGGCTCACACGATTTCTACACTGCATACGCTTCAAAGAACAACATGATGCTGACTATCGACACTGGCCATTACCACCCTACAGAAAGTCCTGCCGACAAGGTAAGTGCTGTGTTGCAGTTTGTTCCTGAACTCATGCTTCACGTTTCCCGCCCAGTCCGTTGGGATTCTGACCATGTAACCATCATGGACGATCCAACTATGGAGCTCTTCTATGAGATTGTACGTGCAGGTGCACTCGACCGCGTTCATTACGGATTGGATTATTTCGATGGCTCAATCAATCGTATTGGTGCTTACGTCACAGGTTCACGTGCGGCACAGAAGTGTATGCTTCGCGCCCTGCTCGAACCAACAGCAGCTATCTCACAGGATGAAATTGCTGGCAAGGGTTTCCAGGTTCTTGCTAAACTGGAAGAAGCTAAGGCAATGCCATGGCAGGCTGTTTATGATGAATTCTGCGTTCGCAACAACGTTCCTGTCGGCGAAGAGTTCATTAAAGAGATTGAAGCTTACGAATCAGCAGTAACAATTAAAAGATAAGACATTATGGCAGAAAAGAGTAGTTTGAAGAGTACCATTGCAGTATCTCTCACCAATTATCTTGATGCTGGAGCAATCGTTGCAGGCGCAAGTGGCCTTACACTCTGGCAGAATTATTTAGGATTGAGCGAAGTCCACCTTGGTTGGCTCAATTTCATAAGCGCCAATTGTCTTGGTGCTGCTCTCGGTGCTATTATTGGCGGATTTTTGGCAGACAAGTATGGACGGAAGTTCATCTATACCTACAACCTGTTGGTTTATATGTTGGGCGTTCTGCTCGTTATGTTCTCATTTAATTTTCCTATGCTTCTTGCAGGATTTCTGATCACAGGTATTTCTGTTGGTATCGGTGTACCTGCTTCATGGACATACATTTCTGAAAGTTCTGAAATTAGCAACCGTGGTCGCAACATCTGCATTTCACAAATGTCATGGGGTGTAGGTCCTATGATTATACTCTTGCTTGGAATGTTCTTTGCACCTGGCGGTTATCTGTTCAGTTGGGTTGAATCATTGGCTTACGCAATATGCGGAGCAGGCGTTGACATCAACACGCTGAATGTTTTCAGTTCGCGCATTGTGTTCTTCTCTCTCTTTGTAGTGGCTTTCATCGCATGGAACCTACAACGCAAGCTTGAGGAAAGCAACGAATGGAAGGCAAGTAAGGAAGCTGCAAAAGCAAGCGGTGAAGACACAGGTCTGATACATGCTTTCAAAGTGCTGTTCTCAAACAAGATTGCCATAAAGACTGTATGTTTCCTTGCAGGTATTTATCTCACATGGAACCTGGTAGCATCAGTAATGGGATTCTTCCAGCCTCATATCTACGAGACTGCTGGTGGAGTAAGCAACGAACAAGCCAACTGGATGAACTGCATCCAATGGGCAATAATCGTTGGAACAACATTTATTGTTGCAAAGATTATCGACAAGACAAACCATAAACTTCTCTACATAATAGGATTGCTTTTCGCACTTAGCGCATGGGCAATAATTGTTACTGTCGGTGTGAATGGTCCTGTTGGTCTTTGGTCGTTCGCAATTCTTTGGGGCATTGAAGGTGGTATCTCCGTACAGATATTCTATGCACTTTGGGGCACAGAATTATTCCCTGCAAAATTCCGCGCTGGTGCACAGGGACTGATGTTCTTTATCGTGCGTGGTCTGTCTGCAGTATGGGGACTTATCTTCACATACATTTACGGCGAAAAAGGCGAAGGCTTTACTCTTGCAGCATACTGCATGATTGCCCTGTTGCTGATTTCACTCATTGTAGGTGTAATCGGTTGCCCTAAGACTCGTGGCAAATCCCTCGAACAGATAACAAAAGAACGTTACGGAGAAAAATATTAAATTAAGGAGTTAAGGAGTTAAAGAAGTTAAGGAGTTAAAGAATTTATATTACAAATAGAATAAGCTATTGTCTTAACTCCTTTAACTCCTATAAAAAAACAAAAAAATGAAAAGTATATTAGATAATCGTCCTGAATTGAAAGCCATTATTGACGAGGTGGCAGAAGTAACAAGCTATCTTTGGCAAAAAGGTTGGGCAGAAAGAAATGGCGGAAACATCACCGTCAACATTACTGAGTATGTTGATGAAGAAATAAAATCCTTGAAAGCCATTGCGCCTGTGAAACAAATCGGAAAAGTTCTTCCTATGCTGAAGGGAACTTATTTCTATGCAAAGGGCACGGGCAAACGTATGCGCGACCTTGCACGCTGGCCTATGCAGAATGGTGCTGTAATCAGAATCTGTGACGACTGTGCAAGCTATGAGATTATTGCCGATGAGCCCGTTTTGCCAACAAGCGAACTTCCTTCTCATCTCGCTATGCAGAACTATCTGCTCGAAACTGGCAGCAAATATAAGGCTACACTCCACACCCACCCTATCGAACTGGTGGCAATGAGCCATAATCCTAAGTTCTTAGTACCTGGAGTCATGACAAAAACCTTATGGAGCATGATTCCAGAAACTTTGGCGTTTGCACCATTAGGATTAGGAATTGTTCCTTACGAAATGCCTGGTAGCGTGAAACTTGCAGATGCCACTTTGGAACAGATTAAAAATTACGATGTAGTGATGTGGGAAAAGCATGGTGTTTGTGCTGTCGGACTCGACATTATGGACGCATTCGACCAGATTGATGTTCTCAACAAGGCAGCAAACATCTACATGTGCGCAAAGAACATGGGATTTGAGCCAGAAGGAATGACTGATGCAGCCATCAAGGAAATACAAGATGTATTCCACCTTCCAACATCAAGACCTTGCTGATTTACAATTTACCAATTGGGAAGCCTCCACCAAACCGTAAAACCGTAAAACCGCATAACCGTAAAACCGCATAACCGTAAAACCGTGGAATCAGTAAAATGGTGTGAAAATGTAATCCTTGTCGATGGTGACCACCTCGACAAGGTTACTTTTAATCTCATAGTTAATTTTGAGAGAATGCTCGCGCGTCGCATTCCGAATGCCGATCTACCCCACTGGCTCGACTGCGTGGCACTCGACAGCGGCTTACGACCAGTAACCGACAGCCAAAACAATGTCCAGGTGATTTTCCTGCATAAAAACGAAAAACTCGCTAATTTCAATCCTGGCGACTACAACAGTTTTAATGGCAAGGCTTTCAAAGACGACATTGCAGAATTTTCCTTGATTGATGCTCCTATCGGCGATTCTGACGAAGAAATACTTAACATGGAAAATGTCTTCTGCGATGTGCTTCAGCCTCTTTTGTTGGAGAAAGGCATAAAACGCCTGATGCTTATTCCAAATGCGGAGGTTTACATAAATAAGGTGAAGCAGACTGTGAAGAACGCATTATCATCATCCGACTATTCACCAAAAGACATTATCGTTTTTGCCATGCAGCCTATCGCTGCAAATAGTTTCAAGTCTGAAATTTTGGGCTATTCACTGATGAGCGCCTTAGGCATCTCGTCAAAGGAAATAGAAGAAGGCCTTAGATAAAGATGTGGTTAGGATTAGCATTTACATCTGCTATTCTTCTGGGATTTTATGACGTATTCAAAAAAATCTCACTTCGGGACAATCCAGTTATTCCTGTGCTTTGTCTCAATACCTTGTTTTCCTCACTCTTCCTATTACCTTTTTTCGTTCTGTCGCTCAATGGTATAATCCATTCTGACTCAATCTTTTATGCACATCCTTACATTTGGGCAGAACAGAAATATTATCTGCTCAAGGCAATAATCGTCATGCTGTCGTGGATTTGCGGTTACATAGGCATAAAGAATCTGCCTATCACAATCGTTGGTCCCATCAATGCCACACGACCCGTGATGGTTCTCATCGGCGCATTGCTTTTACTTGGCGAGCGTCTCAACCTTTGGCAATGGATAGGTGTCACCATTGCTATCATTTCCTTTTACTTGTTAAGTCTGAGTGGCAAAAAAGAAGGCATAGATTTCAAGCACAACAAATGGATAATCTGCGTTGTATTGGCAAACATCTTTGGAGCCATTTCTGCCCTCTACGACCGTTGGCTGTTGAGTCCAGACATAATGGCATTAGACCAGATTTCCGTACAGCTATGGAACAATGTCTATCAATGTCTCATGCTGGCTGTCATCATATTGATTGGATACGCAAAAAAATATTGCCATCTAAACCGTCCGTTCACAAAACCATACAGACGGCTTAAATGGCAATGGAGCATACTCATGATTTCAGTATGCTTGAGTGCTGCTGATTTCGTTTATTTCACAGCATTAAGTAACGATGCGGCAATGGTGAGCATTGTAAGCATGATTCGCCGCAGCAGCGTTGTAGTATCATTCCTCTTCGGAGCAATGATTTTCAAGGAGAGAAATCTCAAGTCGAAAATCATCGACCTTGCCCTCGTCATGCTCTCAATGTTTTTCCTCTACATCGGCAATTGGTAATCCCTAAAACAATTTTTGCACAAATTGATAAAGGCTCTCACGCCATACTGGCCATGTGTGACCACCTGGAGTCTCAAAATAAGAATATTTGATACCTATTTTATCCAGTCTTTCACGCATAACCTTACAGTTGTTGTAGGCAATATCCTCTTCTCCACCCATAGTGAAAAAGAACTCCTTGAACTGCTTGTTATAAAAATCCTTTTTATCCTCAAGCATCTTGTACATCTTTTCATTGTCACCGCCACCAAACGGACCAGGTGTTGCAAACCATCCTGAACTAAACACTCCTACGTATGCAAACATTTCAGGATGAGGCACAATAGTGTTCAATGTCTGAATACCACCCATCGACAAACCAGCCAGTCCACGATGTGCAGCATCTGCCTTGACGCGGAAATTCTTCTCTACAAAAGGAATACAATCTTTCAGCAGTTCTGATTCAAAATTACGTGTATTTCCGTCCAGCATCGCAATTATCATCTGCTTTGCCTTGCCCTGTGCTATCAGGTTGTCAAGGATAATGTCGGTGCGACCTTGGTTCACCCAGCCTGTTTCATCCTCACCACCTCCATGCATCAGATACAATACGGGCAGTTTTTCCTGACTTTCAAAATACTGAGGAGGCAAATAAACAAACATCCTGCGCCAGTCTTTGGCTGTGGTTGAGAAATAATATTTCTGCACCACAGAACCACGGGCAACATCCTGCTGGTAAAAGCGGTTGTCACCATCTGGATAAGGAATCTCAATACCACTTGCCATCATGCTGCATCCATAGAATGGGCTACTTGCGCCATCAGGTACTCGTGTACCATCAACGTTGATAAAATAATAATGAAAACCTTCTGTCTGAGGTTCGGTTGTGCATCTCCACACACCATTCTCATCCTTGGTCATGTCGTAGAGTTTGCCCAAATCCACCTGCATCTTTGTGGCATTAGGCGCTTTGATTGTAAATTCTACACGGTTGTCAGGCAGAACCTTAGGTTTCTGTGCCTGAATTTCATTTGCATAAGACATTGCCAATAGCATACCAGCCATGACAATAAAATGTAGTTTCTTCATCTTTTTTAATTTTAATTGTTTTATAATTTGAATTTTAAAACTTATATCTTTTCAACTTTCGCATGTGCTCAAGTTTTAGGTTTTGAGGTTATTAGGTTGTTAGGTTTTTGAGGTTTAGTTACCTTTGACTTAATGAGGGTAATCTCAACCTTATAACCTTAAGACCTTAAAACCTTATAACCTATCAAGTT
>JAZLKO010000111.1:0-48322 GCA_045597685.1 Prevotella sp. | reverse complement strand
TTATTTTCAGTAAGTTAGCATTATTTATGAATTGTCATTAAGAATTGTTAATATTCTCTTGCAACATAAGGAAAATCAGAGTGTTACGCAAACATCTGACGGCTTAACATTCTGCAAAAGAGGTGTGCGAAACTTTAGTTTATCTTACTCCAAAACGAAACAAAGAAAAAGGACATCGCCAAGGCAATAAATGTCAGTCCATCCACCATTTCACGCGAAATTCAGCGCAATAGTGGGCATAATGGTCGTTATAATTGGGAAACGGCACAACGCAATGCCGCCTACCATAAACACCGAAAACCAGGTAACCATGCAATAGATAAAGAGGTAAAAGAAGAAGCCCTCCGACTCTTGCAAGAAGAACAATGGTCTCCAGTTCAGATTTCTGGCTATCTTGCTAAGCAACAGAAACATATCTCTCATGAGACAATCTACAGTATCATACGTAAAGACAAACGTGATGGAGGGACTCTTTACAAGAACTGCCGACATCGACTCAAGCACAGGGGACGACCTGTTGGAGGCAGGCGTATAGCCATTCCTAATCGTACAAGCATCAGTGAGCGTCCAGTAGAAGCTGATGGCAAACGTTTTGGTGATTTTGAGATGGATACGATTGTAGGAAAAGATGGACACGGAGCTATTGTCACTCTTATAGAACGCAGCACCAATATGCTGTTCATGAGGAAGCTTACTGAGGGAAAGAACGCAAAGAAACTATCCGAAACAGTGATATATCTGCTTGCACCATTCAAAAATCATATCAAGTCGATCACAACAGACAACGGAACAGAATTCGCATGCCATCAGATGATATCCAAAAGCATCGGAGCACAGGTGTATTTTGCCGATCCATACTCATCAGGGCAGAAAGGAGCTATTGAAAACATAAATGGACTCATCAGGCAGTACATACCAAAGTCAACATGCTTTTCTAACGTCAGTCATCAACAAATAACAAAGATTATGAACAAAATTAACACCAGACCAAGAGAAAAATTAAATTTTTCAACACCAAAAGAGTGCTTTTATGAAAACTTATTGTAATTTTGCACTTGCTAGTTGAATCCGCCGAGTTACTTTATGTTTTGTAAATGTTAAAAAAATATAAAACTCTAAACTCTAAACTCTAAACTCTAAACTCTTTTCTTACCTTTGCAGCCGCTTAAGCAAAATGTGTGCGTTATAACGTAATAAATGAAGAAAGACGATTTAAAAAATCAGTATCGTGTGAACGAAAAAATACACGCGCGTGAAGTGCGTGTTGTCGGTGATGGCGGTGCGCAGGTCATGTTGACTCATGATGCTATGGAACTGGCTCGTCAACAGGGAGTTGACCTTGTTGAGATTTCTCCTAATGCACAGCCTCCTGTATGTCGTCTGATAGATTATTCCAAGTTCTTGTACCAGCAGAAAAAAAGGCAAAAGGAGATGAAAGCCAAGCAGGTCAAGATGGAAGTTAAAGAAATTCGTTTCGGTCCGCAGACTGATGACCACGATTACAATTTCAAGTTGAAACATGCGATAGAATTCCTTAAAGAGGGTAATAAAGTTCGTGCGTATGTATTTTTCCGTGGTCGTTCGATTCTTTTCAAGGAGCAGGGTGAAGTGCTGCTGTTGCGTTTTGCAAACGACTTGGAAGAATATGCAAAAGTGGAATCAATGCCAAACCTCGAAGGCAAGAAAATGTTCCTGTATCTGACACCTAAAAAGGGTGGTCAGGTAAAAAAATCACAACAGGCAAGGGATAAGGAAGCCGTACAGCAAGCGCAGGAACTTCAAGAAAAATCGAAAGAAGATAAGCCATTAGCAAATTCGGTATTTGCAAATGCGAAAATCTCGATTGAAGATCTTGGGAAACTGAAACAAGAAGAAGATTAAATGTGGGACGCGCCCTGGTATATGCGTAGTCTCATGAATATGTATAACAATAAAAAAATTAAAAACAATGCCAAAATTAAAGACAAATTCCGCAGCGAAGAAAAGATTTCGCTTTACGGGTACAGGCAAGATTAAAAGACGTCATGCCTATCACAGTCACATTCTGACTAAGAAAACTAAGAAGCAAAAACGTAACTTGGACCATACAGCAATTGTTGATCCTACTAACACAAAGCAGGTTCGTGACTTGCTCAACTTGCGTTAATTAACAAAATGTCTAACTTTTTAAAAAGTAAAGAATTATGCCAAGATCAGTAAATCACGTTGCTTCAAGAGCAAAAAGGAAAAGAATATTGAAACTTACTCGCGGTTACTTTGGTGCGAGAAGAAATGTATGGACAGTTGCTAAAAACACATGGGAGAATGGTTTAACCTACGCTTTCCGTGACAGAAAGAATAAGAAGCGTAATTTCCGTGCATTGTGGATTCAGCGTATCAATGCCGCTGCACGTATGGAAGGTATGAGCTACTCTGTATTGATGGGCAACTTAAAGAAGGCTGGTATTGAGATTAACCGCAAGGTGCTTGCAGACCTCGCTGTTAACAATCCTGAGGCTTTCAAGGCTATCGTTAATAAGGTTAAGTAAAATCATTCATGAAGTCTGCCAGAGCCTTTGCTGCTGATGGTACGACCTAAATAAAAACTAAAAAAGGGGCTGCATTTTGAAGCTCCTTTTTTTGAATTTTATGATTGCAGTTGAGAATCTAAGTATAGAATTTACCACAAGACCATTGTTTTTCAATGCTAATTTTGTCATCAATTCCAGAGATAAAATTGCTCTGGTGGGTAAAAATGGCGTTGGGAAATCCACTTTGCTTAAAATATTAGCCAATCAGCAGGAACCAACTTCGGGCATTGTCAGCATTACTGGTGGTGAGACAATCGGCTATCTGCCACAGGTGATGAAGCTGCAGGATGAAACAACTGTGCGCGATGAAACAAAAAAGGCTTTTCTTGAATGTGAATCTTTCATTGCACCAGAACGCTGGGAAGGCGAGATAGAGAAGACACTTATAGGACTTGGTTTCAATCGTAACGACCTTAACCGACCAACTTCCGAATTCTCTGGTGGGTGGCGAATGCGAATAGAACTCGCAAAAATTCTGCTGATGAAACCAGATGTTTTACTACTTGACGAACCTACAAACCATCTTGACATTGAAAGCATCCAGTGGCTCGAGAATTTTCTTGTGAAGGGGAGTAAAGCTGTAGTTATCGTTTCGCATGACCGTGCTTTTATAAATAAGGTGACAAACAGGACTTTGGAAATTTCGTGTGGCAAGATTATAGACTACAAGGTGAAATATTCCCAATATCTTACGTTGCGTGAAGAAAGGCGTGAGGCTCAGCTGCGAGCATACAAGAATCAACAGAAGGAAATCAACGATATACAGGATTTTATAAATCGTTTCCGCTATCAGGCAACAAAGGCACAGCAAGTGCAACAAAGAATAAAACAACTGGCAAAGATTGTGCCTATTGAAATAGATGAGGTGGATACTCGCAAGATGAATCTCAAATTTCCACCAGCTATGAGATGTGGCGATTTTCCTCTTATCTGTGAAAACGTAGCAAAAAGTTATGCATCGTTAGTGTTCAAGGATGTGGATCTGACCATCAGGCGTGGCGAAAAAGTGGCTTTTGTTGGCAAAAATGGTGAGGGAAAGACCACTCTGGTAAAATGCATAATGGGACAGATTCCTTTTGACGGTAAACTGCAAATCGGTTATAATGTAAAAATTGGATATTTTGCCCAAAACCAGGCACAGTTGCTGGATGAATCGTTGACCGTGTTTCAGACAATCGACAATGTTGCTGTCGGCGATGTGCGTATGCGCATAAAAGACATACTCGGTGCATTTATGTTTGGTGGTGAAGAATCCGACAAGAAGGTGAAGGTGCTGAGTGGCGGTGAACGCAGCAGATTGGCAATGATAAAACTGCTGCTGGAACCTGTAAACTTTCTTATCCTCGATGAACCTACCAATCACCTCGACATGGATTCAAAAGATGTGCTGAAAGAGGCAATCAAAGCATTCGATGGCACGGTGATAATAGTGTCGCACGACCGTGAATTTCTTGATGGCTTGGTCACAAAAGTATATGAGTTTGGTGGTGGCAAAGTGAAAGAGCATCTTGGAGGAATTTATGATTTTCTCAGGGCTAAAGCTATCAGCAGTTTAGACGAATTAGGTGTTGCAGATATTGCAAAGGTCAACAATCAGCAAACTGCCAAGAAAGAAAAGGTTGTAGATGCAGTCAAACCCGAACTTTCCTATGCTGAACGCAAAGAACGCAACAAGAAGATTACCCGCTACGAAAAGTTAATAAAAGAAAGCGAAGCGCGCATAGAAAAGTTGGAATGCCGGCTGAAAGAACTGGATGAGATACTGTCGAAACCAGAAAATGCCGCTCAGATAGATTTATGTTCCGAATACGCAGCCATCCGACAGGCTCTCGACAAAGAAATGGAAAATTGGGAACAATTGTCAGAAACATTATTGAATCTACAGCAAGAATAGGACTTTATGAAATCAATTGAACTTCTTTCACCAGCAAAAAATCTGGAATGCGGCATGGCTGCAATCAATAATGGTGCCGATGCTGTTTACATAGGTGCACAGAGATTCGGAGCCCGAAGTGCAGCAGGAAATTCGTTGGAAGATATAAAGATGCTGACAGATTATGCACATCAGTTCGATGTAAAAGTCTATGTGACAACAAACATTATAATCTATGACGACGAACTGGAATCCGTGAAAAAGCTGCTTGCAGAATTGTATGATATTGGTGTGGATGCTGTTCTTGTTCAGGACTTGTCGATAGTGGAATTGTCCAGAACAGTTAAATGTCCGCCATTGCATGCCAGCACACAGATGGATATTCGTACTCCAGAGAAAGTGGAATGGCTGAAGGGACTTGGATTCAGCCGTGTAGTACTTGCCCGTGAACTTTCCATGCCAGAGATTCATGCCATCCACAAGGCTGTACCTGACATAGAGCTTGAGGCATTTGTGCATGGTGCTCTTTGTGTGAGCTACTCTGGACAATGCTATGCTTCCCAATATTGCTTTGGGAGGAGTGCCAACAGAGGGGAATGTGCACAGTTCTGCCGATTGCGATTCAATCTTGTGGATGCAGACAATCATGTTATAGAACGCGATAAGTATCTTCTTTCCCTGAAAGACATGAATCGTATCGACAGGATTGAAGACCTGATACGTGCAGGAGTAGTGTCGTTAAAGATTGAAGGCAGATTGAAAGACAGCGATTATGTTAAGAACGTTACTGCTGCATACAGCCAGGCGCTTGATGCTGCAATAGCAAAAGACAACAACCTGAAACGTGCATCGGCAGGCAAATGCACATACGGCTTTACAGCCGATTTGAATAAGACATTCAATCGCGGATATACAAATTATTTCCTTGATGGAAGGTCGGACAGGATATGCGATTTCAACACCCCGAAAGCCAAAGGCGAATATGTTGGTGACGTGAAAGAAATAGGTAGAAACCACCTCACCATTGCAGGAATTTCATCGTTTTCAAATGGAGATGGTTTGTGCTATGTTAATAAAAACGGACTGCTTGAAGGATTCCGCGTGAATAGGGCAGAAGGGAATAAGTTGTATCCACATAAGATGCCAGAAGGTATTTTTGCAGGAGTAAAGGTCTATAGAAACAGTGATGCACATTTCCAGCACATACTCGCCACCGCAGAAACAAAGAGGAAGGTGTTGGTGAAAATGGAATTTGGCGAAACTGCAACAGGTTTTTATCTGACCATTACCGATGAAGTGGGACGGTCGGCAACAGAAACAATAGAATGTGCGAAAGAAAAAGCCAGACTTTCACAGATTTCAAACATACGAGTGCAACTGACGAAATTAGGAAACACTATTTATTATTGTGAGGATTTGCAAATAATCCTCTCAGGCGACTATTTCATCCCATCCAGTTACCTTTCAGATTTAAGAAGACGCACATGCGAGGCGATGAAGAAGACCGATGACGATGACGATGACGATAACGGTAACGAAAACCTCACAACCCATAACCCACAACCCATAACCCACAACCTACACCCCACACCCCATAACCTTAGAACCTCAGAACCTCAAAACCATTCATACCTTTCCAATATCAGCAATCATCTTGCTGCTGGTTTTTATTCGGATGGAAGCCTGGCAGCCTTTGAACTGCAACAACCCGTAGGCAAAAAACTTATAATGCAATGCAAACATTGCATACTCTTCGCGTTAGGCAAATGCTGGAAACTAACCAAAGCCCCTCATACTTCCCTTCAACCATTCGACCAGCTCAAGACATGCGAAGCTCAGGGCAGGCGAGACCTCACCTCTCACCTATATTTGTCTCTGCCAGACAAGAGGCGTTTTCCATTAGAGTTTGATTGTAAAAATTGCCAAATGCTGGTCTATGCAGAAGATTAGGTCACTACTATCGATTGTGCGGTTCAGAATGGTTCAGAATAGTCTGGAACGGGTTGGAATGGCTCGGAATGGCTCGGAATGGTTCGATAGATTGAGGTTTTCGTTATCGTTTTTGTTTTCGTTCATCCTTGGAGCATCGACAATAATCCTGAGTTCATGCTATAATCATGCCGATTTGAACTTGTCAATGCTCGACTCAACCTTGACAGATACTCAGCGCGACTCGATAGCCTTCATAAATCAGCATCATTACGGCGTAAACTATAACTTCATCATTACGGCCGATTCAGTAATGCTTATCAAGCAACAGCCAGAAGAATATCTGGAGGGGCTGATGATAGACTCGTTTGCAGTTTATAAAGACGCCCCTGTGGTAGTTGCAGATTTCAAGACTTTTCCCACTGATACAATTGATTCAATATGGGTTCAGGTGGCAAGCGGCGAATTTAATTCAGGCTGGATTCATGAAAGGGCATTACATGATTCGTCTGTGCCCAATGACCCTATTTCGCGGTTCATAAAAACGTTTTCCGACATTCATCTGCTCATATTCATTATAATAATAGCAGTCATCAGCAGCATATACATCATTTTCCATTTGATAAAAAGAAAAGCACCATTAGTGCATTTCAACGACATTTGTTCATTCTACCCTGTTTCGCTATGTATGCTTGTGGCAATATCCGCAACTTTCTATACAACGATTCAAAAATACGCACCTGATTTATGGCAGGATTTTTATTATCATCCTACCCTGAACCCATTCAACACACCTCCACTACTCTGTGTGTTCCTTCTGTGCGTGTGGATGATTCTGATAGATAGCATTGCAACCATAGAAGATGTGTTTCATTTACTATCACCGATAAGAGCATGCATGTATTTATTAGGATTGATGGCAATATGTGCGTTTAACTACATATTCTTTACAATTGTAGCATTCAGTATTGTCGGCTATATTATGCTTGGAGTGTATTGCATTTTTAGTGTTGTGCATCATATTCGCCAAAGAATCAAATGATTTTCAGTTAAAAAAACTTAAATCCTTTGACCTTCAACCTTCATCATTCAACCTTTTTTGTATCTTTGCAGCCGCTTTTTGAAAAAAGACAAAACAAAACAATAAAAAATAAATAATATGAAGAGAACATTTCAGCCACACAACAGAAGAAGAAACAACAAGCATGGTTTCCGTCAAAGAATGGCTACAAAGAACGGTCGTAGAGTATTAGCTTCTCGCCGTGCTAAAGGTCGCAAGAAATTGACAGTTTCTGACGAGAACCACGGCAAGTAATTCTGTATGAAATTAAAAGGGGGATATGTATTAATTAATTTATTGGCAATGCTGGCAATGGTAATACTGCTCGGTGTTGCCATAAGTTATTGTATTGATATCTATACTCATCACGGTGAAAGCATAGAAGTTCCTCAGCTCAAAGGAATGAATATCGACAATGCACGTGATGTGGCAGATGGTTTGGATTTGAAAATCATCGTTTCGGATTCTGGTTATAACAAAAAGCTCCCTGCAGGACAAATCTTAGAGCAATCACCAGTAAATGGAAACCTGGTGAAATCAGGACATTCCATTTATGTAACCGTTAATTCTGGTGCTGCTGCAAAAGTGCAAATACCTGACATCATTGATAATAGTTCTTATCGTGGTGCAGAAGCAGAACTTTCTGCGTTAGGCTTCAAGTTAGGTGAAGCAATGAGGGTTCATGGTGAGAAAGAGTGGGTTTATGGAATAGTCTGCAATGGTCGCAACGTATATTTCGGCGACTATGTGCCTGTAGACGCTACCTTGCGTTTGCAAATTGGTGACGGTCTGCTCAACGAAGCACTTGATAATGTTAAACTTGATGAAACAGTCATCGTTGAGGAGGAAGACGAATTCGATGATTTTTCAGAAATAAAAGAGTGAAGCATAATCATTACGATTATGCGATTATCAGATGTGAAAACTGAAGATTCTATTATTGACAATCTTGAAGAACTTGACGACGAGAGTCAAGGACAACTTTACGAGCATTTCCGCCTTGTTGTAGACAAAGGACAAGAACCTGTTCGAATTGATAAATATCTGTTCGAGCACATGGTCTATACCTCCCGAAACAGAATACAGAAAGCAGCAGAAGCAGGTTTTGTCCATGTGAACGACAAACCCGTGAAACGCAGCTATAAGGTTCGCCCAATGGATATTGTAACCTTAATGCTCGATAAGCCGCCACATGACAACACAATTGAACCTGAAGATATTCCGTTGGATATTGTCTATGAAGACGACCAACTGCTTGTTATCAACAAGCCAGCCGGACTAGTGGTCCATCCTGGAGTGGGAAATTTCAATGGTACTTTGGTAAATGCTGTGGCATGGCATCTCAAAGACGATGCGAATTATGATCCTAACAACCCTGAAGTAGGACTTGTGCACCGTATTGACAAAGACACGAGCGGACTGCTGGTTGTTGCCAAGACGCCAGATGCAAAGACATCGCTTGGAGTCCAGTTCTTCAACCATGAAACACACCGCACATACAATGCCTTGGTATGGGGCAATTTCAATGAGAATGAAGGCACAATAGTCGGCAATCTTGCCCGAAACCCCAAGGACAGAATGCAGATGGCTGTTTTTGAACCAGGTTCAGACATTGGCAAACACGCAGTTACGCATTATAAAGTCTTGCAGCGATTCGGCTACACCACTTTGGTGGAATGCATACTTGAAACAGGACGCACTCACCAGATTCGCGCCCACATGAAACATTTGGGTCACCCGCTGTTTAATGACGAGCGGTATGGCGGAACGGAAATTCTGCGTGGTCAACGCAGCAGCAGTTATCGTGCATTCATAAAAAATTGTTTTGAGGCTTGTCCACGTCAGGCCTTACATGCACGGACATTAGGGTTTATGCATCCTAAAACAAAAAAGCAGATGGATTTCTCTTCTGAACTACCAGAAGATTTTGCTATGTTAATAGAAAAATGGAACCGTTACATGAACGGAAATATTGAAATACTTAAAGAACAATGAAAAAAATAATAGCAATAGTATGTGGTGGAGACTCGTCAGAGCACGACGTATCCATGAGAAGCGGAGACGGGCTCTACAATTTTTTTGACAAGGAACGCTACGATGTTTATATTGTTGAGATAAAAGGCATGAATTGGCAAGTGCATCTTAACGATGGCAGCACCACCCCTATAATTTTCAAGGATTTTTCTTTTGAAGAGGATGGAAAACAAAGAAAATTTGACTATGCCTACATAACAGTTCATGGCACCCCTGGCGAAAACGGAATCCTGCAAGGATATTTTGAAATGGTGAAAGTACCTTATTCAACAAGCAACGTACTTGTTGAGGCCCTTACCTTCGATAAGTTTGCACTGAACCAGTACCTGCGCAGTTTTGGAGTAAGCGTTGCCGACAGCCTTCTTATCCGCAAGGGCGATGAGCAGTTTGTCAATGCAGATGAAATAGAGCTGCGTCTTGGCATGCCTGTGTTCGTAAAACCAAGCACAGACGGAAGCAGCTTCGGAGTGACAAAGGTAAAAAAGAAAGAAGAGCTGAGCCATGCAATTGATTTTGCATTCAAGCAGAGCAATGAAGTGATGGTTGAAGGGTTTCTGGCAGGTACGGAAATCACTTGCGGATGCTACAAGACAAAACAAAAGTCTGTCATTTTCCCAATAACCGAAGTGGTGACAGAAAACGAATTCTTTGATTATGATGCTAAATATAATGGACAGGTTCAGGAAATAACTCCTGCACGCATTTCCGAGGATATTGCTCAAAGGGTAAGAACCATTACAAGCATGATTTACGACATTCTGCATTGTAATGGCATTATTCGCATTGACTACATCGTTTCCCCAGAAGGCAAAGTCAATATGCTTGAAATCAACACTACCCCAGGAATGACAGCCACAAGTTTCATCCCTCAACAGGTGCGCGCTGCAGGATTAGACATCAAGGACGTGCTCACCGACATAGTAGAAAATCAAGACACTAATTGCAAATGCGAAAATTAAAAGTCACTGAGATGAACCGCCTGTCTGTTGATGAATTTAAATCAGCAGACAAGCTACCGCTCATAGTCATACTTGATAATGTCAGGAGCATGTATAATGTGGGAAGCATATTCCGCACAAGCGATGCATTCCGTGTTCAGGCAATCTGGCTGTGTGGCATAACTGGCTGTCCACCACATCCTGAAATCCACAAGACGGCATTGGGTGCAGAGGACAGCGTAGAATGGAAATATTTCGAAACTCCAGAGGAAGCCGTTGGAGATGCAAAACGTCTTGGCTATAAAACTTTTGCCATAGAACAATGTGAAGGAAGCACCATGCTTAATGATTTTTCACTTGATGACTTACACACCAAAAAGACGGCAATCATCCTTGGCAATGAGGTCAAGGGGGTGAAACAGGAAGTTGTGGATATGTGCGATGATTGTATAGAAATACCGCAATTCGGCACCAAGCATTCACTCAACGTAGCATCAGCAGGGGCAATTGTAATCTACTCGCTGTTCCAGAATCTTACTTCGACCTGACTTTTATTTTGTAAGTCTCTCCGTCAATTACCATTTTCAGCACGTAATAGTCGGTCTTTTTGTATTTTATGTTGAAATGACCTCCATAGCACTCCCCGCTTTTTATTGTATTGTTCTTGAGATATAGTTCAACCAGTTCACTCCTCTTCTGGCTTAAGTATTCTCCATAGTCATTCAATTTTGACTTCATACCAAATTCCAGCAGGAACTGCAGCGGTCCGATTTCTACTGTTTCCTTGTCCTTGCCCGACCCCCAGGAGAAAGTGCTGGCTTTCTTTGCCAGTCGTTCAGCATCATAGTATTTCCCTGTGTAATCCCAATATTGTCGATTATATACACGCTGTTCATATCGTTCAGGCGAAATAACATCCATCGCAAAAGATTTATCATTGCGGTAGCCTGTAACGGAAATATTCTTGATTAGAAAATCAAAGGAATGCCCCGTGTTGTTGACAATGTCCAGGACAACCTGATCTACATTACCAGCATCGTATGTCTTTAAGAAATTTGTGGTCAACGTCACACCTTTATATGTTATCGCAGTATATTGAGTGCCATCAATGTAATAAGTTTCATTCATTTTTATAGGTGTCGCTTCAAGAAAGCTCTCAATATCATACTTTTCAGATTTTTTAGAAGTGTCAACCACGATGTTTCGGAAATTAAACACATTCTTCCCTTCTTTATCATTATTCTCTACTATATCGAAAGGCTGATTCAAAGGAATGCTGTCGAATGCCATAATAAAGTTTATGCTCCGCCCCATATCTTCAATAAAAGTCGTGTTTTTGTCATTATGCCCAGTCGGTATATTTGCAGATGTCTTGATTTTATACGATTTTCGTGTGTTTTTCATAACGATTTTCGTTTCATCATTAATAAAAACATAAGAAAAATCAGCTGGCGCCGTGTATGTGAAATAGAATATCGTGGCACCCTCGCCTTGATCAATATGCAACAGCTTTGCACTACATTCAGTAGAGTGGGTGAATTCAGAATACTGTGCCGATGCAGCAATAGTAGCCATCAGCATCATCAAAATCAAAATAATCTTTTTCATATTCAAATTATTATTGATGTTTTAACGTGAAATCAAAATTGTGCTCTTTTCCATTTATTTTAAGTTTTATAATCATCTGCTCAATCTTTTTCTTGTCCTTCACATTGAACATACAACCATGAATAGCACCGTTCTTTATGGACGTATCAGTCAAATAATATTTTTTCAACACATCCTTGTATTTTTCAGGATCACTTCTCAAGAACATGTGGGCAGCATTGTTAACGTCGAACATTGTACTTGAGGTATTATTGTACCATGTATCGGTAGTAATGTTACCTCCACCTACTACTGCTCCTATCGTGTAAGCACTTGCAGCCAGCGTACCTATTGAAATCAGTTCACTTAACACTTCTTCACTATTTATCTTACTTATCACCTCCTTGAGCTTGATAATATCCATCTGCTCAACATCTCCGTCAGCATATCTTGCGCTGACACTCACATCGCTTGCTTTCAGGTCAACATCATGACCAGTATTGTTTTTGAAATCCAAAAAAAACCTCTGGTATCTTCCATATTCTTTCACAAACGAATTTGTTGCGTTTATGCTCAGTCCTCCGTCCTGCACGCATTTTGTCACAACCCCATCCACCTGTTTCGACTCTCCATTTGCTACAATAGGAGTTTTAGCGATGAAATCGTTAATATTCATAAATTCCACAGTCGAAGAAGTGTTCACTGACACATTGGTGAAATTAAGTTTCTCTGCATCATTTTCATCACTTTCACAGATGGAAAATTCCTTGTCCAAAGGGAATTTGTCGAAAATAAGCACGAAATTCAGCGCATGACCACTCTTGCTCAAATCAACTTTTGATCCACTATCTTTTTCTGTTGTAATATTCTTGTAATCCTTCAACTTGTAAGGACGGTAAGAACCAGGACTTTTAATCTTTATTTCTGAAGATACAAACACGCTGTTGGCATGCTTATCTTTGTATGAGAAGAAAAGATATGTAAGATTATCTTTTTGGTCGATTTGCACCAGTTTGACATCGCATTGCGTATTATATGTAATATTATTATACTGTGCCGAAGCAGTAGCAATTCCCGTCAGCATTATCAAAATTAAAGTAAGCTTTTTCATCAGCATTAAAAAGAAGAATTCAAAATTTATTTTTGCGAAATAGGTATTCTGCATTCAAAAACCTTACCATCTATTTCAACCGTGATGAGGCACGATTTCAGCTTTTTTGTGTTCTTAATGTTGTAATAACAGGTGTATTCACTCTTGTTTGCAACTATGCAGTCTTTTGCATAATACTGTTCTGCAACTTTTTTGTATTCCTTGCCAGAATCTTTAGACTCTAATTCACTCATCACCACATAAGCCGAACTTGAAGCTAAGTGCGAAGTAGAGTACTTGCGACCTTCTCCAATTGAAGTAACAGCTCCTATCAGTGATGTATAAGCGTATGCCTTATTCCAAAAATTCCCTGATTTCAATTGCTTGATAAATTCCTTGCAGGTATAGACCTTCAAGTCTATAGGTTTGTCATCCTTGTCGTAACCTGCGGTTTTGATATTTGCTACTTTGAAATCCACACTCCTGCCGGTGTTATTTTCCACATTTAAGAAAACCCGTTGCACGTTAGAAGTCCATTCCGATTTCACATATATGCTCGTCACAGCTATGTTCAACCCACCACATTCAGCAAAACTGTATTCTATTCCATCTTCAATGCACTTGCCGTGCGTCATAACACGGTTTGATGCAAAAAACTTTTCAGAATCTATCTTTTCCGTTTGTGAATTTATATTCACTTTGACATCGCTAAAATTAAGTATATTACATCCCGATTCACCCTTTTTGGCAATAATGTTGAAAGGCTTGTCGAGTGGCATTTTTTCAAACATCAGAGTGAAGTTCAATTGCTCACCTGCCTTGTTGAATCTGGCTGTGGCATGAGTCTTCTCATTTGTTGGCAGATTTTCAGCAGCTTTAAGACTGTATTTTTGTGATGTACCAGAAATGGAAATCAGCATCCCCATGTCAGCATACAATTCCTCTGTTCCAGCACTTGTATAAGTAAAGTGAAAGACGGAGAAATCATCGTATTGGTCAATCTGCATCAGTTTAGCATTACTGTATGTAGAATAAGTCACGTTATTATATTGCGCTGCGGCAATGCATGTCTGCACCACCGCAGCCACAACTAAAAAGGCTTTTTTCATACGAATCTATGAAGCCTTAATAATTTTCTGCCTTGATTTCAAAATAGCTTTGTGGGTGGTTGCAGACAGGGCATTCCTCTGGAGCCTGTTTGCCGATTACTATGTGCCCGCAATTTGAACATTGCCACATCTTTTCACCGTCACGGCTAAACACAATACCATCTTTCACATTGGCAAGAAGTTTACGATAGCGTGCTTCATGTTCTTTCTCAATCTGACCAACATCACGGAATTTTGCTGCTATCTCATCGAAGCCTTCTTCTTCAGCCTCACGAGCCATGCGATCGTACATGTCTGTCCATTCAAAATTTTCACCTTCTGCTGCAGCCAACAGATTAGTTGCAGTATCTGATACACTACCACCATTGAGCAGTTTATACCAAATCTTGGCATGTTCTTTTTCGTTGTTGGCAGTTTCTTCAAAAATCTTGCCAATCTGTACATAACCATCTTTTTTTGCCTTTGATGCAAAATAAGTGTACTTGTTGCGAGCCTGGCTCTCACCTGCAAAAGCCTCCTGCAGGTTTTTCTCTGTCTTTGTTCCTTTTAAATCTTTCATAATTGTTTTTATATTAAGCATTGGCAAAAGTAAGAAAAGTTTTATAATCAGCAGTCGTAAGTCGAAAAAAATTAATTTTTTTTCATAATGAATACATTCACAATTAACACAATTAACAATTACAATATGCTGGTTCGCGACTGTGCGGTTATATGATTTTGCGGTTGCTCCCTTCGACAGGTTCGGGAAAAACTCAGTTGTACGGTCTTACGGAGTTACGGGGTTCAGATTCTACTGTATTACCGTACAACCACTCAAGACTTGAGTTATTTGATATTAAGTTTTTCAACTTCCCATGTTGGGGCGCATGTGGATGTGCTGACATATTTGAATACGAGATAGATTGTCTTACCTGCATAGGCTGCGAAATCTGCATTATCGTCTTCAAATGTCCAGTTTGCTCCTGCTGGCCATGCCTGCATGTTGACTTCTGTCCATTTCGACTTGTCTGTTGATACGAGGATGCTTACATGGTCGGCTCTATTATCGCCGCTGAGGAAGTTCAAAGCCTGATGCACGGTGAGGGTTGTAGCGTCGGCTGGTACTGAAATGGCAGGAGATATGAGCCATGATTCGGCTGGAAGGTTTGTGCTGTTGAGGAAGGCAGAAGCTTTCATGCCATAGCGTGAATCAAAGTTCCAGACGTATTGCAGCGATGGGTCGATGCTCTTGTTGTCGATTGTCCAGTCGCCCTGACCGCCAGTTGTCTTGAAGTCCATGGAATAGCCGCTTGTTGGTGGAGGGGTGTCGCCTGGCTTTGTGCCGAGGGTTTTTCCATCGCATTCTGCGTATGATGGTGATTTCAGACCTGCTGTACCGAAATATTTCTCAAGCGAACCATAGATGAGCACTTCTTTCTTGTAGAGAGAGGCATTGTCCATCAGGTTCAGTCCTGTGCGTACATCGGTATTTGCCAGAAGTTGCACTGGCAGGCAGTTTTCATAGTTTGTTTCGTCGGCAGAGGCTGCTATTATGATGTTTGATGCTACTGATGCATCGGCACTGAATGTTGCTTCAGCAAGCTTCTGTCCTGGAATGAAACCAACAATATAGCCTTTGACGTAGGCTGTGATTCCCTGATTTGTCATAGCACTGCCTACGGTGTAAGGGTCTTCGTAGGTTCCAGAGCCTTCACCTACAGGACCAGGAGTTGGAGTTGGCTTTACTCCTGCGGACCCTTTCTTTACAGCAATGTCCTTAACTTCCCATGTTGAGCCGCTGCTGGCGCAATTATAGTAAAGGGCTATGCGTACGGTTTTTCCGATATAAGAAGCAGGGATTTGAGCTGCGGCTTTATAGAATGTGGTGTAGTCGGAACCTTCTGTATGAGTGTTGTTGAGCAATGTCCAGTTGGCAGATGGATTTTCGGCATTGAAATTGTCGGTAATCATGAGTTGCTGGTTTTCGTTGCCCTTGTTGTAGCGGAGCAGGTAGTTGTACTCAACGTAAGCAGAGTCAACGCTTGTGAGGTCGATTTCTGGTGATACGAGATAGCATGTTACAGGAGTTGTGGTCTTGCTGCTGCTGTCGTAGCCTGTTGCTGTTGCACAGCTGTAATCATTCTTCCATCCACCTTCACCACTTACGGTGTGATTGATGAATGGTTCGAGTGAACTTGCAAATGAAACATTAAGGAGGTCATCGCCTACTGGGGTAGGGTCTGGCGATGGCTTGCTAACTGGATGACCTGCTTCTACAACGAAGTTTTTAAGTTCCCAGGTTGTTGATGCTGTTGCTGGTGCATAGAAAGCAAAGATGATGCGCACCTGATCCTTGTTGACAAACTGGTCGGGCAGTGCTATTTCGCCTGAGCTATAGAGAGTCCAGTCGCTGTAAGGTGATTCTACTGGAGTCCATGTGCATTCTGTCCATTGATTCGTGTCGGAAGGATCGATAGCCGATGTGGCGTAGATCTTGTGATAATTCGCCCAGTTTGGAACGTTGTATGCATAGCGGATAGTGTAGTCGAAATAGAACTTCACTGCATTGGAATCAGTCTTGGTGCTGAATGCTGGCGATACGAGGTAGCCTGAAACTTCCCTGTTTGACTTAGTGCCAGTGCCTTCCCAGTCCTGATAGCCTGTGGCCTGAGTATAGGAATTACCTTGCATCCAAGGATTGTTGTCGGTGGAAATAACTGTCCAGTCATCCTTCAGATTTGTACTTTTATAAAGTGTGCTTTTCTGAGGCGTAGGATAAGGTGCAGGCACATCGGAACATGCTGCAAAAATTGTTGATATTGCAAGCAATATGATTAACAATTTTGAATTTTCAAATATCTTTTTCATGATTATATAATTTTTTTGCGGTTTTTTTCGATTTTTCGATTTTGAGTTTTCGTTTTCGTTTATTCAACTTCTTCCACATCATCTGCGTTGATAATAATAAACTCGAATTTATCTTTGAAGCGTTTGACTACTCCTGTCACATTGACTGCACCTGCAGGGAGTGTGTCGGCTGCAAATTTAGCATATTGGCTGGTGTAGATACATACACTTGAAGAAGGGTATTCTTTGAAGTAACGTTCTGTGTAGTCGTTGTCGGCTGCACAATAAGCTTGCTTGCCGCCATCAATAAAATGAACATTGTACAATGTAGCAACCTTGCCAGCTGCATCGTATTTGTTCCAGTTGGCATTGAAGGCTTCTGCAGCGTATGTGTAATATTTCTTCAACTTGTAATCAAGTATCTTAAAGTGCTGATGCCAGATGGTTTGATCCATTCGGCTTACGTATGTCTTGCCATAAGAACTTGAGCTTTTGCTTGAGCTTGTATATGGTGTACCAATCTCAGGTTGCAGGCCGTAGCAGCCAACATATAGACCCTTGAGGGAAATAAGGATTTCCTGTCCGAGTGGCAGATAGCCCCAAATTCCAGATTGAGAGATGCAAATGATAAGAGCACCTGTATCGTCCTGTACGGATATTTCGCTATACATGTTGCCGCCCAAGTCGTTGCCTGTGACTATACCTTTTATATAAATGTCATCAGTTACTTTGGCAATGGTGTAATCGGTGTTGAAACATGTTTTGAAAGTTTCGTTTGCTTTTACCTGAGCAATAGTCCAAATGTCGGCTTCGTTTTCGTTAAGACTATTGTTGCCGTATGGAGATGGAATTACGCTTGGTTCTTCCCACGTTGTCTTCTTACATCCTGCAAGGGCGATGAGAACTAAAACGATAGCAAAGGTTTGCCCAAGCCCACCATTCATGAATTTTCTTAATATCTTTTTCATATTCATTTCCTCCTTGTTTTAGAATCTGTAAGAAACCATTATCATTCCATTGAATCCGTAGGCATAGTATTTCTTTGGATTCAGACTGAATTTGTATGTGCGTGAGTTGCCTGAGGCTGTATAGTCGGCACGGCTCTGTTCGTAACCGCCAGTACAGAAGTCACGCTTGTTGAGAATGTTTGTCAGCAAGAGGTTGATTGAGAGTTGTCCATGCTTTGTATAGATGCTTCTTCCGATGCTGCCATCAAGCATGAATCCACCATTGCTCCTTGTCTGCGCTGCCTTGTCGTAGTCGAAGTTGCCATTGTTGTCGAGTAAATCGTTGGCTTGAGCAGTTCCCTTGAATCTATAGGTAGGAGAATAGGAAAGGAATATTCTGTCGTAGTAGTTTCCGTTGAGGTCGAGATACCAACCATGAGCATGATAACTAAGACCAAGGCTTAAAGCAGTGAGAGGTGTGCCACTTTCGCGCATTCCCTTGATATAGGCGTGGGCGTTGTTGTAATCTCCTGAAGTAGAAAGCATATAACGACATTCGGCATCTTTTGAGTATTTTGCCTCGGAGATATTACCAATGGCTTTTACATTGAATTCTGTAGTGATTTTAAAATTGAGTCCGAACTCAAGTCCATAGTATAGTTTTGAAATATCGGTAAGCGACATATATGTGAAGGAGTTCTCATCATCGAAATAGAGAGCCATCCATTCTGTGCCTTTTGATGTCTTGGAAAGGAAACCGCTGATGTTTGCGTGCAACCATGTTGTTTCCCACTGATAAGCCAGTTCGCTTGAGAAAATTCTCTCAAGACGGAGGTTGGTAACAAAATCGTTGTTTATTTCAGGAGCGGCAAAAGCTGCTGAAGCCAGCGGAGCTTTATACTGGAAACCAGCACCTAAAGAAACCATGTGGCCATATCCGAGATTTACTCTGCCAGCAGCCTTCAAGCCACCATCGAGGAAATGGGCTGTTCCGCCTTTTCCGTAAGAATTATTGATAGCAAGACCATTGCGCATGTTTCCTTTGCGCCACATTGCTGTGCCACCGATTCTGCCTGATACAAAATAATGAACATTCTTTTTCAGCAATGTGATATTATCTGAAAAGGTTGCCCATGCATTGGCCTTATTGACCATGATGTTATAGTCGGCAATCATGCGGTCGTCTTTATGAATGCTCTTGTTAGGATTGTTTACATCATATTGCAATTCAGGAGCAATGGTTGCATATTTGCTTGTTGCGTATGTGTTGATGTTATGAAACTGATTGGCTCCGAGCATATCCTCCATAGTGTAGTAGTGCATACCTTTGCTTAGTGCTGCATTGAATCCTGCATTGATTTTCTTTGTTGCAGAAAGTCTGTGCTCAATAGCTGATGCCAAGGTCAGTTTCATCTGGTCGTTGTGGCGGGCTTGTACATAATACATTGCATCAACACCTGTTCTGTTGGCTGATTCGTTGGCTGCATAAAGTCTGTCCCAGTTTATCTGGCGATTGGCTTCAGACGATGTAAAGAAGTCTCTTGTACGTTCCCAAGTCTCGAAATTTTCATCGGTACGATTATAGATATCGTCTTCATTCCATACGTCGTAGAAGTTGCTTGGCATCTTCTTGTAATAATCAGGTTGTGGGTTTTCAGAGTTGTTATAGTTCAACTTTGTTGTCTTGTAAGTGGCATATTTTCCCGACAAGGAGGTTGTCATCTTCGTATCCTTGTTGATTTTCCAATCCCATGTCAGCAAAGCTGTTGGTGCATATTCCGTTACAACTCGGCTGTTACGAATCTTGCCATTCTGATAGCCCCAGTAAGGGTTATAGGTATAACTGTTTGCAAGCCAGTAGCCTTCATCGGTAGAAGCACCCTGTGTAGAACGCTGTGTAGGGTTGCCCCATGTTACGAGCGACAGGCTATGCTGGTCGTTGATGCGTTTTTCTGCTCCGATGAAATATGACAGGGCATTGTACCATGTTCCTTTTACATATCCGCGGTTTGCCCAGCGGTATGTTAAAGAGCCTGTAAATGCCCATCCGTTTGCCATAAGTCCAGTGTTATAGGTGTAAATGCCGCGCAGAGTGTAGTTTCGATTAGCTGCACCTGCAGAAAACTTATGACCTGTAGCAAAACTACTTGGACGGAAATTGTAGTTGCTCGAACCACCCATCTCGGAGAAAGTGTAATTGTTGTCTTCAAAAGGAAGAGAACTTTCTGACGCACGAGTCTGATTGTTCAAACCACCCACATGTGAAAAACTAAACTGACCCCGTTCAGAGTCGTTCATAGGGTTGCCATTGATATAAATATCGTTATAGCTTGCTGCGAAACCACGATATTTAAATCTCGCAGGACTGAAAAGGTAGCCCACATTGCTGGCATAGATGTTGCTGTTTGAACCGACCACTGTCACGTTCTGTGACATGTCGTCGTTTTCGCCCAATTGTGCTTCTGTAAACGTAATGGCTGATTCAGCTGCCATTTCAGTTTCCAGACTATCGGTATTAGTGTTTTGGGCAAATAAAGCTTGTGAAAAACAAACAGCCAGCAGGGCAATTTTTGTTTTTAATCGCATAGTTTTATTTTTGTTAATGATAAATCTGTTAAAAAAAATGTTCGGGTGCAAAGATATGAAAAAACGTTGTTTTTTAATTGATAATTGATAATTGATAATTGATAATTATGATTTTTTAATAAAAAAAGTTAAAAAACCATCATTTCTCATCCCTCATCCCTCACCCTTTTATTATTTTTGCATGACTAATATAGAAAAAAGATGAAAAATTACAAACTAATCGTAATGTTGTTGATGCTCACATTAGTGAGCACAACAAACTGCTTGGCAGAAAAGAAGTTCAACATGTATGCTGTCGGCTTCTACAATCTTGAAAATCTGTTTGATACATGTCACGATGAAGGTAAGAACGACTATGAATACCTTCCGACAAGCAGTAGCAAATGGAATAGCATGAAGTATAATTCCAAATTGAAAAACATGTCGCGTGTGCTTTCGGAAATGGGTACTGATATGCTGAAAAATGTTGGCTGCGCAGCGATAGGCGTTACGGAGATTGAAAATGATAATGTTTTGATTGACTTGTGCAATCAGGAATCGCTCAAGTCGCGCAATTGGAAATTCATTCATGTTGAAGGTCCTGATCGACGCGGTATTGATTGTGCGCTGCTGTATAATCCAAAATTCTTCTCTCCAGACAATGTTGTATTACACAGATACATTCCTGAACTCGAAAAAGATAGTAATTACATCACACGTGGATTTCTTACAATAAGCGGAAAACTGGCAGATGAGCATGTTGCCTTCATTGTCAATCACTGGCCATCACGCTTTGCGACAAGTTTTTATCGTGATTGTGCCGGACGACAGGTTAAATTGGTAAAAGACTCTCTGTTGAAAGCAGACCCTAAAGTCAAAATTTTTATTATGGGTGACATGAATGATGACCCGTTCAACGACTCTATGGCAAAATATCTTGGAGCAAAGCAAGAATTAAAGGATGTAAAAGACGGTGATTTGTGGAATCCTTGGTGGAACATTCTTACAAAAGAAGGACGTGGCACATTGCTATACAACGGAAGTTGGAATTTGTTCGATCAAATCGTGATGAATTCGAATCTTTTGAATCGTGACGGCAAAAACGATTTCTCAACTTTGAAGTTCTATAAGAATAATATTTTTACTCGCGACTACCTATTCCAGACAGATGGTAAATATAAAGGCAGTCCTCTGCGTACAAAAGCTGGTGGTGCATGGCTCAACGGCTATTCCGACCACCTGCCTGTAGTGGTATATCTTCTCAAGGAACAAAAATAATTCAAAAATCGCAATAATATGACAATAATTGGTGTAGCTGGAGGAACTGGCAGTGGCAAAACTACTGTTGTAAAGGAGATTTCAAAAACTTTGCCACCAGACTATGTGGCTGTTGTGCCTTTGGATTCTTATTACAATGACACTTCGGACTTGACTGATGAAGAACGCCGTGCAATCAACTTTGACCACCCTGATGCTTTTGACTGGAAACTTCTCATACAACAAATAAACGATTTGCGACAGGGTAAAGCTATCGAACAGCCCATTTATTCATATCTGGAAAGCAACCGTCTGAAAAAGACCATTCATGTGGAGCCAAAGCCTGTTATGATTATTGAGGGCATTATGACACTCATAAACAAGAAACTGCGTGACATGATGGACTTGAAGATATTTGTTGATACCGATGCTGATGAACGACTTATCAGAAACATACGCAGAGACGTTGTAGAAAGAGGCAGAACATACGAAATAGTAATGGACAGGTATCTGAAAGTGCTGAAGCCTATGCATGAAGAGTTCATCGAACCTACAAAACGCTATGCTGACCTTATCATCCCGCAAGGTGGTGAAAACCATCAGGGAATAGACATTCTTTGTAAATACATCGAACGGATAGTTTTATGAAATTCCTGAATACTTCTGTTTTTCGTGCATTATGTACTATTGCTACAGGAGCATTGCTTTTTGTATATCCCGTTGAAATAGCTCAGTGGGTGTCGATAGTCGTTGGAATACTTTTCATTATTCCTGGACTCGTGTCGGTGACAACCTACTACCTTCATCACAACGACCATGTAATGGAAAATTCCTTTCCAATGTTTCTGCTTGCAGGTTGGGGTAGCTTACTGCTGGGTACTGCCGTCCTGCTGATGCATTCACAAATAGAGAATACTGCTTTTATATTGCTGGGGGGTATCTTAGTGATTTTGGCAGTATCAACATTCATCGGTGTGCTGAATGCCAGAAAATATTACAATCTTGGATTCGGGAATTTTGTAGTTCCGATTTTAGTGCTGATTATTGGACTAATAGCAATTATCTTCAGCAATACCCTTGAGGGTGAAGTACTAACATCTGATTTGATATTCCAAACCATAGGCATTACTTTTGCCATTTATGGTTTTGCTGAAATTTATTATGCCATCCGACTTTCCGTTGGCAAATACAATTACAAAAAACGCATAGAAGCTGAAGAAATAGCACAAAAAGAAATTCAGGAAAATCTAGAAAATCCATCCAAACTGCAATGAATACAAGCAAACTTCAAGAAATAAAACTCAAATATACTATTGTGGGCAATTGCGATGCTCTTAATCGCGCTTTGGATATTGCCCTGCAAGTAGCACCCACCGACTTGTCTGTACTTATCACAGGCGAGAGTGGAGTTGGCAAGGAGGCTATTCCAAGAATTATTCACGATAACAGCATCCGTAAGCATGAAAAATATTTTGCTATCAACTGTGGTTCCATTCCCGAAGGCACTATCGATAGTGAATTGTTTGGGCATGAAAAAGGCAGTTTCACAGGGGCTGTCGGTGAAAGTGAAGGCTATTTTGGCTCAGCAAATAAAGGAACACTTTTCCTTGATGAAGTAGGAGAATTGCCATTAGCCACTCAGGCACGCTTACTTCGAGTGCTAGAAACGGGTGAATATATTCGTGTTGGAGCAACTAACATCAGAAAAACTGATGTGCGAATCGTTGCTGCTACAAATCTTAACCTCCAAAAAGCCATAAGTGAAGGACGTTTTCGTGAAGATTTATATTATCGTCTGAACACTATTCCAATAAAAATGCCATCGTTGCGTGAACGTGGAACTGACGTTATTTTGCTATTCCGACTATTTGCAATGCAAATTGCACAGAAATTGCGTATGGACAAGATTGTTCTTTCCGAAGATGCGGAAAAAATGCTGCTGCGCTATAAATGGCCAGGAAACGTTCGTCAGTTGAAAAATGTTACAGAACAAATGTCTGTAATGGCACAAGACAGGCTGATTACTCCAGACATCTTACGCCAGTTTGTTCCAGAAGATGAAGATAGTTTTTCACTCGTGGCAATTCCTCGTGAAAAACATTCATACGAAAATGAACGCGAAATGTTGTATAAGATGCTCTTTGAAATGAAAAACACCATAAACGACATTAATCGTAAGGTTCATGGCATGGAAGAACAACTTGACATTATTAAGAAATCTGCCGGTCAAGGATTATCTGTCACTCCACGGCAATTTGCAGCCATCAACTCACCAGTGTCAGTTGCCAACTATGCCGAAGAGGCTGAAGTGGAAGAAAATCTCAACATTGAATCCAAAGAGGCGGAAATGATAAGCAGAGCATTGCAGCGCAACGAAGGAAATAGAGAGCAGGCTGCAACGGAACTCGGTATTTCCAACAGAACACTTTATAGAAAAATCAAAAAATATGGACTGCAAAAAAAATAGCCATTATTTGAAATTCTTATGCCTTTCTGCTGCTGTAATCGTAATTGTCGTATTGGTTACGGTTGCACAAAGTTGTTCCGTCAGTTATAAGTTCAATGGTGCAAGCATAGACTATACACAAGTAAAAACAATCCAGATAAATGAATTTCCCAATCGTGCGAGTTATGTCTGGGGACCTATGGCAGGAATGTTCAACAATCAGTTGAAAGATATTTTTGCATCACACACTAGACTGATGCAGGTTAAACGCAATGGCGACATGAAGATTGATGGAGAAATCACTCGCTATGAACAGCACAATAAAAGTGTATCGGCAGAAGGTTATTCGGCACAAACCGAACTTTCCATGACCGTAAACGTGCGTTTCACCAACAATAAAAATCATACTGAAGATTTTGAACGGCAGTTCACTGCAACTTCAACATACGAAACCACACAGTCGTTGAATAGTGTACAAGAGCAACTTGTAACAGAAATGGTAAAAGAATTAACCGAACAGATTTTTAATGCATCAGTAGCAAATTGGTGATAAAATAGGTTGTTATTAGTTAAAAAAACTTAAAACTCTAAACTCTAACCTCCAAACTCTAAACTATTTTTTTACCTTTGCACGCTCAAAAAAACGAATTAGCATAAAAATCAATTAGAGATATGTACACATTGTTTATAGTAATATTTGTAATCGTTGCAATAGCAATGATTCTCATTGTATTAATTCAGGAATCTAAAGGTGGTGGTTTGGCATCAAGTTTTGCAGCTTCAAACCAGATTATGGGTGTTCGCAAGACAACAGATATCGTTGAGAAGCTCACTTGGGGCTTTGCTGTTGGAATGGTAGTACTCAGTATATTAAGTGCATACGTAGCACCAAAAGCAACTCAGTCTGGTTCTGTTATCGAAAATGCAGCAACCCAGCAAGCACCTGTAGGTTCAAAGACATTGCCTGGCTTCGGTGCATCACAAGTTCCAGTACCATCAAAGGATGCTGCAGCTCCAACAAAGGAAGCAGAAACTCCTGCTGCCGAAGTTCCTGCAACTCCTGCTAAGTAGATTTTTATAAAGTGTAAACATATAGGAGCAGCGGCTCCAAAATGGTGGATATAGTTCAGTTGGTTAGAGCGTCAGATTGTGGTTCTGAATGTCGTGGGTTCGAGTCCCACTATCCACCCTACATCAATTGATTTATTAAAAGCTCTCAGTCATCTCTGGGAGCTTTTGTATTTTGCTTAAGAACCTCTTCTGAATCTCCACTTGAAAGGGAAAAACTTCCAAATAGCCCTTCCTTTTGGGAGTGTTGGGGTAGGCTCAACTAAACCACTAAACAACCAAATAATAACCGCAATAAAAAATGGATTGGAAAAAACTGATTTCAAACAAAAGATTTGGTCAGGAAGATGCTCATCCTCGTCGCCATGATGATCGCAGTGAGTTTAAGAGAGACTACGACAGGCTTATCTTCTCATCACCTTTCCGCCGCTTGCAAAACAAGACACAGGTATTCCCTTTACCTGGAAGTGTATTTGTCCACAATCGTCTGACTCATTCTCTGGAGGTTGCTTCCGTAGGGCAGTCGCTGGCAAACGATGTGTCACAGGCTATAACTCTGAAAAGACCTGAACTGAAAGATTCTCTCTTTCAGGAAATCGGTACTATCGTCGCAACAGCATGTTTAGCACACGATCTCGGCAATCCCCCTTTCGGACATTCTGGTGAAAAGGCAATACAGACATTCTTCTCTGAAGGTAATGGGCTTAAACTGCGTGATAAAGTTAGTCCTGAGTTTTGGCAGGACATTACTCATTTTGAAGGTAACTCAAATGCTTTCCGCCTGCTCACTCATCGTTTTATGGGACGCAGAAATGGCGGGTTTGTAATGACCTATTCCACCCTCGCTGCAATGGTGAAATATCCTTATTCTTCACATTATGTCAACGAAGAACACGACAAATACGGATTTTTCAACTCGGAAAGTGAATTTTTCAGAAAGATTGCTGATAATTTGTCCATCTTCCGCTTTTCACGTGATGGTCAACCACTGTGTTATGCCCGACATCCGCTTGTTTATCTTGTCGAAGCTGCCGATGACATCTGTTATGAGATAATGGACATTGAGGATGCGTTCAAAATGCGACTTCTCACTTTCGATGAAACACAGAATTTGCTGCTCTCATTCTTCGACGAAAAGACGAGAAATCAAATACAGTTGCGCATACTCGATGAAGGAATAACCGACACCCATGAAAAGGTTGTATATCTGCGGGCCCGTGTCATTGGCATATTGGAACGCGAATGTGCGGCGGTATTCATACAAAACGAAGACATTATACTACGTGGAATGTTCGAAGGAACTCTTATAGACCATGTGTCGGAAAGAGTAAAGACAGCCTATCTTGCATGTCAGAAACTTTCATGGCAAAAGATTTATCGCTCCAAACCAGTAGTTGACATTGAAATGGCTGGTTTTAAAATCATGGCCACTCTTATGGAACAATTCACCGAAGCTGTGGTGCATCCTGAAAAATTCTATTCTCAGCAGTTGATAAAACGTGTGAGTAGCCAGTACGACATCGAGAACGAAAATATGGAAATTCGCATTGCTGCCGTAATCGACTATATAAGTGGCATGACAGATGTGTATGCTTTAGATGTATTTGAAAAAATCAATGGTTTAAGCCTACCGATAGTGTAAAACCGCAAACAGTAAAACCGCAAAAATGACAAATCGTAAATTTCACATATTCTTGCTTTTAATTTTGGCTGTAGCAACAAATAGTTTTGCAAAGGTTGAACTTCCTCAGTTCTTTGGCAACAACATGGTAATGCAGCGCGAAACAAAAGCTGCCATCTGGGGTTCTGCAAAGCAAAATGCCACGGTGAAAATCATTACTTCTTGGGATGGTCAGACCTATAAGACTAAATCCGACAGCCAGGGTAAATGGAAAATTTCCGTCAACACTCCTGCTGCTGGTGGACCTTATAACATCATCTTCAATGATGGCGAGGAAACCATTCTCAGCAATATTCTCATAGGTGAAGTTTGGCTGTGCAGCGGCCAGAGCAATATGGAGATTCCTATGAAAGGTTATCCTGGACAGTCCATCGAAAATGGAAGTAATGACATTCTGCATAGTAAAAACTCTTCTATCAGGCTGTTCACCGTGAAGCGTGGTGGCAGTTTTACTCCGAAAGATGATGTAATCGGCAGTTGGTATGAAGCCAACCCTACAAGTGTGCGTGAATTCAGTGCTTGTGCATATTATTTCGGCAGACTGCTCAACGAAATTCTCAACATTCCTGTGGGTTTGATTTCCACTTCCTATGGTGGCAGTGCATGTGAGGCATGGATGAACCCATCATGGATAAAAGATGAATGGGTAAAAGCCTATCCTAAATCCAAAGTACCTGAAACATTAGAAGAATATTCCAAATTAAAGGATAAAAATCGTGTGTCGGCCGCTTTGTACAATGCACAATTGCATCCACTGATTGGTATCAGTATGCGTGGTGCTATATGGTATCAGGGAGAGGACAACTACAATCGTGCCAGTTCATACGCTGATATGCTCGCCACATTAGTTAAAGGATGGCGTTCAGAATGGGGAATAGGAGAATTTCCTTTCTATTACACCCAAATAGCACCATTCGACTATGCTACAATAACCAGTCCAGGACAACAACCCATCAATTCGGCATATCTCCGCGAGCAGCAATATAAGGCAGAGACTATGATACCTAACTGCGGCATGGCTGTCATTCTGGATGCTGGAATGAAAAGCTGCATCCATCCTCGTCAGAAATGTTTAGCAGGTGAACGTCTGGCACGTTTAGCTTTGGTGAAAACCTATGGTATTCAGGGCGTTACCGCAGAAAGTCCGCGTGTTTCAAATATTGAATTTCAGAACGATACTGTAACAATTGGGTTCGACCGTGACAAAATGTGGGTAAACTTCCGTGGCAATCCATATTCCGACAACTTTGAAGTTGCAGGCGAAGACCATGTGTTCCACCCTGCCAAAGCATGGCTGTCACGCAGCAAGGTAAAAGTGAAGTCTGAAAAAGTAAAAAAGCCAGTTGCCGTCCGCTATGCCTTCAAGGATTGGGTTGTAGGCGACCTTTTTTGCGAGGACTTGCCAGTAAGCTCTTTCCGTAGTGATGAATGGGAATAATAGAAGTTATAGATTACTATAGATTACTATAGAAAACTATCAAATAAAATATAATGAATTGTGCACGCTACTTATTGATTCTCTTACTTCTTCCATTCGCGATGGAATGTCTTTCGGCTGACTATATCCCTGCCGATTACACTTGGACTACTCAGAGCCGCAACTCTTCCGAATCCATGCCTTGCGGTGGCCATGATATTGGCATGAACGTATGGGTGGAAAATGGCGACTTGCTGTTCTATGTCTCCAAAAGCGGATGTTTCGACGAGAACAACACACTGCTGAAGGTTGGACGTTTCCGTCTGCACGTCGATGACAATCCTTTCTCTACAAACTTCTCACAGACTCTATGTCTTAACGATGGTGCCATTTATGTGAAAGGCAAAAACATCGTAATACGCCTCTGGGCTGATGTCTTTTCTCCTATCGTTTTTGCCGACATCAAATCGTCGGTTTCTAGAAAAGCAGTTTTTTCCTATGAGAGCTGGCGATACAAAGATCGGCTGATAACCAAAGCCGAACAGCAGCAATGCTCATGGAAATGGTTGCTGCCTAAAGATTGCTATACCTATGCCGATTCCATAATCCCTGGCAAAGACCAACTGACTTTTTATCACCACAACAGAGCAGAAACCGTATTTGACTTTACAGTTGACTACGAACACCTCACCGACATAAAAGACAAGCTCTACAATCCAATCGGCTCCCTCCTATGGAAAGCAACCATGCATACACCAGGCTTCGTGTTCTCTGGTACGTCAATGGGAGAATATGCCCATACCGACTACTGCTCCTACAACTACGAAAACTTAAAACTCCGCCATTCCACCATAAAAATTTCATTTGGATCATACACAGATTCTAATCCAAAACTCTCTGCAAAACGTTCCTCTAAATGGTGGCATGATTTCTGGCAACGCAGCTACATCATAACCGACAATCCAGAAGCTGCTGAAATGATTCGCAACTACGAACTTTTCCGTTATATGCTCGGCTGCAATGCTTATTCCGAATGGCCGACAAAATTCAATGGTTCTCTATTCACCTTCGACCCTATCTTCACTGACTCCACACTCATAGCCACACCTGACTACCGCCGTTGGGGTGGTGGTACTATGACAGCACAGAACCAGCGTCTCATCTATTGGCCTATGCTCAAAAGCGGTGATGTGGATATGATGAAGTCTCAATTCGGCTCTTATCTCCGGATGTTGCCAAATGCAGTAGCACGTACTCAATACTATTGGGGACATGATGGAGCCTCTTTCACAGAGCAATTGGAAAACTTCGGACTGCCTAATCCTGCCGAATACGGGAAACATAAGGATGGCGATAACTATGGTATGCAGCGCAACGCATGGCTTGAATATCTCTGGGATACCAGTTTAGAATTCTGCCAGATGATACTTCTTGCCAACAAATACAATGATTTCGACATCCAGCCATACAACGAACTCATCAGCCAATGCATCAGATTCTTCGATTTCCACTATCAATATTTAGCCAAGAAAAGAGGAGTAAAACCACTCAACAGCAACAATCAACTCGTAATCTACCCTGGTTCTGGAGCCGAAACCTACAAGATGGCATACAACCCATCCTCTACCATCGCCGCCCTACGCACAGTCCTGCAGACATGGGGCAAAGACTCCGCAATGCTATGCCGCATTCCTGAAATTCCACTTCATGTCATTGGTGGCGATACTTGCATTGCACCAGCAGTCGCTTGGGAAAGAATACAGAACGAAGAAACGCCACAACTTTATCCAGTCTTCCCATGGCGCATATATGGTCTCGGTCGCCCGCATCTCAACATTGCCCGCAACACCTATCTCAAAGACCCTCACGCCGTAGCCATGCATTCTGCAAAAGGTTGGAAACAGGATAATATCTGGGCAGCCTGTCTTGGATTAGAAGATGAAGCCGTGAGCCTCAACCGCAAAAAAATGTCCGATGGTCCATACCGCTTCCCTGCTTTTTTCGACAAGGGCTTCGACTGGGCACCCGACATCAACCGTGGTGGAGCAGGAATGATAGGCATACAGGAAATGCTGTTACAGGAAACCCCTGACGGACAGATTCTTCTCTTCCCATGCTGGCCAAAGCAATGGAACTGCAAATTCCGGCTCCATGCCACAAACGGAAGAATCATCAATGCCGAAATTCATAATGGGGAAATTATGGAATTAGGAATGAGAAATTAGGAATTGTGAATTGTAAATCTCAAATGAAATTATATACCGATACTGAATTAGCACAAATACTGGATACTGACATTTTTCGCCTCGTCTCCACTACGTCTGACGAACTCGGACTGGAAAGCTACGTGGTTGGTGGGTATGTTAGGGATATTTTCCTGGAACGCCCATCCAACGATATTGACATCGTCTGCATCGGTGCTGAACGTCCAGGCATATTGCTGGCAGAAGCCCTGAAGAAGAAATTAGGCAGAAAAGCCACTCTTTCTGTGTTTAAAAACTATGGCACGGCTCAGCTGAAAGTCAAGCAGGGCAAGACACAATTTGAAGTTGAATTTGTGGGAGCAAGAAGGGAAAGCTATCAGCGCAACTCAAGAAATCCGATTGTGGAAGATGGTACGTTGGAAGACGATCAGAATCGTCGCGACTTCACCATCAATGCTATGGCAATATGCCTGAATCGGGAACGGTTTGGTGAGATTGTTGATCCGTTTGATGGTATCTATGACTTGCAAGATGGAATCATCTGTACCCCACTTGACCCCGACACCACCTTTTCCGACGATCCGCTACGCATGATGCGCTGTGTGAGATTTGCATGTCAGTTGCGATTCAGAATCGAAGACGAAACATTTGAAGCCCTCATACGCAACAAAGAGCGAATAAAAATCGTCAGTCCTGAACGCATAGCAACCGAACTCAACAAAATACTACTAAGCAAGACACCAAGCATCGGCATCGTTGATTTGGAAAGGTCGGGACTGCTCGAACTCATTTTGCCTGAACTAAGTGCACTAATGGGAGTGGAATCGAAAAACGGCAGAGCACACAAAGATAATTTCTTCCATACCATCGAAGTACTCGACAATGTAGCGAAAGCCTCTCCAAAACTATATTTACGCTGGGCAGCCCTGCTCCACGACATAGGGAAAGCAAAGACCAAACGCTTCGACAACATAGCGGGATGGACTTTCCATAATCATAATATAGTAGGCGAAAAAATAGTGCCTGTAATATTCCGCCGACTCAAGCTCCCGATGGATCAGCAGATGAAATATGTGAAAAAACTCGTCGCCCTTCACATGCGCCCTATAAACATTGCCGACGACAAGGTGACCGATAGTGCCGTTCGCCGTCTGTTGAGTGATGCTGGCGATGACATCGATGACCTGATGACACTATGCGAAGCCGACATCACAAGCAGGAATGCCACAAAGAAAAAAGTCTTCTTGGAAAATTTCCGCATAGTCAGGGAAAAACTTACTGACCTTATGGAAAAAGACTACAAACGTCTGCTGCAGCCATGCGTAAACGGTGATGAGATAATGGAACTATTCCATTTGCCGCCATGTAAGGAAGTTGGTGAACTGAAGCAAGTTCTGAAAGATGCCATACTCGATGGCATCATCCCAAACGAACGCGAAGCCGTTATGAATCTGCTGATGGAAATAGTTCATACCAAAGGCTTAATTGATAATTAATAATGAATAATTAATAATTTCCTAATTCCTCATTCTCCACAATCCATGTTATATCCGCATAATTTTGAAGACAAGATAGGTTTCACCCAGATACGAGACTTGCTCTCCTCCAACTGTTTATCGGCATTGGGGAAAGAGATGGTCGATGCCATGGCTTTTTCGGATGATACCGACACCATAAACGAATGGCAACGACAAATCGAGGAATTTCGTCGCATCACCGAAGAACACGATGACTTTCCGATGCACTATTTCTTTGATGTCCGAGAAGCCGTTATGCGAGTGCGCCCAGAAAACACTCATTTAGAAGAAGCTGACCTATTCGACTTAATGCGTAGCCTCTCCACGATAGATGCTATTGTTACTGTGATAAACGATAACGATAACCATTCGAATCACTCAACCCTCAACCAATCCTACTCAGCCCTGAAACGTCTGACGGAAGATATTATAACCTTCCCACAAATAGTCAGACGCATCAGTTCCATTCTCGACAAAAACGGCAAGGTGAAGGATGGGGCATCGTTTGCTCTTGCCAACGTACGCGATGAACTGAAACGGACAAATGGCAAAATCTCTGCCACCCTGAACACCATCCTGCACAGAGCAAAAATCGACGGACTCGTAGGCAAGGACACAGCACCCACCATGCGCGATGGCAGACTCATGCTGCCAGTACCACCTCAGGCAAAAAGAAAAATCACAGGTATCGTGCATGATGAGAGTGCCACGGGGCGCACCGTGTTCATCGAACCAGCCGAAGTAGTGGAAATCAACAATCATATCCGCGAACTCGAAGCAGAAGAACAAAGAGAACTAATCAGAATTCTGACAGACTTCACCAGCCAGATTCGCCCTTACATAAAAGAAATTGTGGATTCCTTCCAACTATTAGCAAGGATTGACTTTCTGCAAGCCAAACTGGAATTAGCAAAGGATTTTGATGCTTGCGAGGTAGTTGCAGCAGACTACCCACAGATGGACTGGATTCAGGCACGCCATCCACTACTGCAGAAATCACTCGAACGACAAGACAAGATAATCGTTCCGCTCGATATAAAACTCACCCCCGAAAACAAGATAATGATAATTTCCGGTCCGAATGCTGGAGGAAAATCCATCTGCCTCAAGACAACAGGTTTGCTACAATACATGCTGCAATGCGGACTGGCAATACCTGTAAGAGAAAACTCCATATTTGGTACCTACAAGGACATCATGATCGACATCGGCGATGAGCAAAGCATAGAGGACGACCTCAGCACCTATTCATCTCACCTTGTCAACATGAAAACCATGATGAAGCAGAGCAACGAAAGTTCCTTGCTACTCATCGATGAGTTTGGCGGTGGCACAGAACCTCAGATTGGCGGAGCACTGGCAGAATCCTTTCTCGACACCTTCTGCAAAAAAGGAACATGGGCAGTGATAACCACCCACTACCAGAACCTCAAGCAGTATGCCGACAACAACACAGGAGTGATAAACGCCGCCATGCTCTACGACAGAGCACAGATGCGCCCCCTGTTCCAATTAGAAATAGGCAATCCTGGCAGTTCGTTTGCCATAGAGATAGCACGCAACATCGGTCTGCCTGAAAGCGTGATACAAGAAGCCTCCGACAAGGTGGGACACGATTACGTGCAGAGCGACAAGTACCTGCAAGAGATAATGCGCGATAAGCGCTACTGGGAACGCAAGCGCCAGAATATCCACCAACAGGAAAAAGAGATAGAACGCCAGAAAGCCGAGTACGAGGCAGAAATATCGAAACTCAAAGCCAAACGCAAGGAAATACTTGAAGAAGCTAAAAATCAAGCACAGAGACTCCTGAAAGAAAGCAATGCCCGCATAGAGCGCACCATTAAGGAAATCAAGGAAAAACAGGCACAAAAAGAAGCCACAAAGAAAATCCGCCAAGAACTCCTGACATTCGCTGATAAGGAAATCAAACTGGGAGATTGGGAAATTGTGAATCAAGGAACCAAGGAATCAAGGAATCAAGGAACTACGGAATCTCCAAATCCCTAAATCCCTAAATTCCCAAAACATCCAGCCTGGTGCATACGTAAGAATAAAAGGTCAGGAAACAGTTGGTCAAATAGAAGGCGTCAACGCCAAGAGTGCCATTTGCATATTCGGGCAACTTAAAACGCAGGTAAAAATCAGTCAGCTTGAACCTGCCGAAAAGCCTAAAAGTAAATCCACAACCTTGTTGAATGGAGCTGCCACTTCACAGACAGTAAGAAAAATGCGTGAAGAGATAGACCAGAAGCGCAACCACTTCAAGCCCGACCTCGACATCCGCGGTCTCCGAGGCGATGATGCCATCAATGCCGTAACATATTTCATCGATGATGCCATCATGATAGGAATGCCTACGGTGAGAATCCTGCATGGCAAAGGCGATGGCATACTACGCCATTTAGTCAGACAATACCTGTCAACCGTAAAAGGAATAAAATCATTCCGCGACGAAAACATTCAGTTCGGTGGTACAGGCATCACAGTAGTAACGCTGGAGGCTTAATTGATAATTGATATTTGACAATTAATATTTTATTTACGATAATGAAAAATTTTCTGTATTTACTATTCATCATTACTATGATGATTCCTTCAAACGCAAGTAGCAAAAACGATAAAGACAAGCCCCTAAAGACATTCTTTGAACGAATGCCTAAACCGGTCAGATGGATTATCAACAACTGGAGTGCAAAGGATTCAACTTATTGCATTGACAATTCGTACAACTGGACGGCGCAGATTCAGGACAACCTGTCGCGAGAATACCTGAACTATCGTTCGCCTGACAGCCATGAGATTCACATGGCTTCTGGTCTGTCAAACAAAATCGGACCGTATTTCGGTTACAGGTGGCTCATATTGGGTGCCACATGGGATTTGTTTACAAAGCATGCTGAGCGTCGCAATGAATTCACACTCAACATCAATTCACAACTTTTCAATATCGACCTCATACGCCGTCGCACAGGTGGCGACTATAAGATGCAGAAATTCCGTGTTTTCATGGGAGATGAAAAGGTGGACCTGATTGATTATATTGATGATCGCAACATGGGACAATGGATTACCTACGATGTAACTGGTGCTGATATAAGTTTGTTTACCAACCACAAGAAATTTTCCAACCCAGCAGGTTATTCAAACGGTGCCATTCAGTTGAGATCGGCTGGTTCGCCAATCATAGGTATAGGCTACACCAACCAGCACATGAAATTCACCTTTTTCGACGGAGAAGAAATAGCGGATGTGCAGCCTTACACAAAGGAGTTTTTCACACGTCACAAGGCAGATTTCCCAGGAGTATTGGAAAAGATTACCAGCAACGCAACGGCACTGACCGAACTCTACAAAGTTTCGGCATACGGAAGCCCTGCCCTATCGGAAGAGGAAAACGGATACATCCAGACACTTGCCTCATATTCTCTTACCCGAGTGCCCCACAAGATAAACATCAACGACTTCCACATCCAATTAGGTTATGCCTACAACCTTGTGCTCTCACCACATCTGTTGCTCTCTGCATCTGCAATAGCAATGCCTGCTGTGAAATTCATCAATACCACAACGCCTGGAACAATAGCCTATCAAGCAATAGGAATGGATCCCAATCCAGGCGAAGGTTACAAGATTATGGGCGATGCATTGCAGAAATATTTTGAATCAATCGGCAAAAGCGACCTCCTCGACCCGAACAATCCAATGAAGGTAAATTACGGGCCGCAGGATATCAGTCAGACACGCTTAGGCATCGACACAAAACTCCGTGCAGCGATAACCTATACCCGTGACCATTGGATAATCGGAGCAAAAGGACAATGGAACGAGAATTTCTATAACACAGACGAGTTGAGATTCGACAACACCTACTGGAACGCAAGCGTCTATGTAGGATACTGCTTTGGTAGGAAAGGTTCAACGCACAAACCATAATCATTTACAGATTTACGGATTTATAATTTGCAATTTACCAAATTTGCTATAATGCCATGTTGCAAATGTTGCATTTTTCGCCAATAAGCGACAGAACTCTTACATGTATAACAAAAGAATTGACACTACCAAAAAAGCGTAATTCATAATTTCAGGATTGCCTGCAAGTCTAAATCCGTTTGGGACGACTGCGAGATAAGTTGGTAATTGCTACCTATCTCATCACGGTCGTAAAATTTTGTGACTCCAGATTTCATCCCTATCTGCAACCTTTCACAAATCTTCAATTCAGCACACAATGATAAACGCATTCCTTTGCCATAATATGAAGGAAAAGAATACACGTAACGCAGGTTCTTCTCGTAAGCATACAGTCGGCTGTCGTAACTGGTAGAATTGAAATAGTTTCCTGAAAATCCCAATCTAAGGCCTTTCTTATTATCGAAATTCACACTCTGAGTAATCATACCCCCATATTCCTGTTTGCCAGAATCGGTAATTGTTCCGTCGAGTTGAGTTTTGAACGAAAAAGCAGTATTAGTATTTATTTTGCAAGTCAACCGCATACGTTGTTGGATATTCTTTTGTAAGGACTGTTTTTCATTTGAGTCTTTTTCCTTAATCTTTATCCTGTATCGGGCTGAGAAGCTGATGTTGCCAAAGGAAAAAGAGGTTTGAACGAGATTATCCGTACCATATGAAGACTGAGAAACTTGATATTTAGCCCAAGGGAAATAAAACCAATCGGTGTAAGCCATAACGCTCCATTTAGAAGAAATGTTCCATTCAGCGCCGAGATACACTCCGCTTTCATTTTGAGAATTGCTATTCTCCGCAAAACTATTAGCATACAGAGAGCTATACTTATAAGAATAAAACCTCTGCAAAGCCATGATTTTCAAATCCCTATTTGGCATGAACGACATCTTATTCACAAGTGCCAAAGCTGAATTCTGGTTAGTTGCCAATTCTCCTCTAAATGACCATTTCCTTATGTCGATGCCATAATAAGCACCAAGATTCATGAAATCCTGCCCATTAGGATAATACCTTCTGTAAATAGTTCCTGTATCTGGTCTCAGAGGTTTATCTAAATGCGATGATATGATTGTTGCACCAAGCACCATGTTTTTAAGATGAAAATCAACGTTCCCACCAATAGTTTTTTCGTTTGTATTTCCCTTTTTGGCATATTCTGTCAATGTGCGATGATAGCCAGAAGTTACAAAACTGCTGATGCTCATGCTGTCTTTGTTTAGAGTAGCATCCATATTACGGTTGGAAATGAAGGCTGTAACCTGCAATCCTTTGGCTATTTCTACCGTTGAAGCGAGTCCGTTGAAATAATTATTTTCTGATTGGGAAGCGTGAATACGAATGTTATTACTGGTTCGTCCGAGTGAAGTCAGAGCGGATAATTTCCCGAAACTGATGGTACTGTTCACTACTAATCCCATTCCAAAAGAAACTTTATAGCATCCTAATGTTAGCGTTTTTAGAGCTCCTATGTTTTTAATCATCGCATAATACGAATAATGGTCATATCCCCATCTGTTTTTGCCAAACCATGGTTCGCCGGCATCATTACCGCCAACTATTCCGAATCGGACGTAATTTCCGTAATGAAAATCGTAACGGACAGAATGTTTATATTTATAACCTAAATATGCTCCATTGTCACCTCTGCGATTATAAAAAGGGACACGCCCCGTGATGGCAATATCATGCTTGCCATATTTCAATATCTTGCTGATGTCTGGAAATCTGGTTGAAGAGGAATCTTCAATACATACAAAATTCGCCAATAAGTTGCGTGATTCATACCCCAACGACTCAATCATCATCAGTTCATTCAGGCTTTTTATTTTTCCGTAGCGGTAAATGTATTCTTGAAGTTCTTCTATCTGCTTCTCCGTAAGAAATGGGATTTGCTGAAGGGTTTCCTGTGTTGCTGTATTTATGTTTATTGGGTGTTGATGCAGAAATTCAAGTGTCTCATATTCACTCTGCGAAAGTGGCGAATCGAAGTCTTCAAGTTGATAATAGGCATCTAAGTCCTGTTGCCACGGTTGCTGAGCGAATAGCATTAGTGGAAATAACAGTTGCAGACAAGCGAGAATCCAAGAATATTTACTATTTGCCATTTTCATGCCAGCAGGTGATACACACCGCCTGGTAGCAGTTTTATTACACCCTTCATTTCCAATTGGAAAAGTAATGATGTGATTTTATTGATTGGTAGATTGCTTTTTACAGAGAGTATGTTTATTTGGAGGTCGTTTGTCTTTTGCAACAAATCCACAATCGTTTGCTCATCGGATGAAAGTTCAAGAAACATACTGCGCTCAATGCCTTGCGACTTTTTCTCATTACGTATTTTCTCATCATCCCATTTCATTGCATGTATGAAATCCTCTGCATTATTTATCAATGCTGCGCTATTGTCGCGTATCAGATTATTGCATCCTTCTGAAAATTCAGCAAACGCGCTACCTGGGAATGCAAAAACATCATGGTTGTAGCCCTGTGCCAGACTGGCTGTTATCAGGCTTCCGCCATGAGCAGCACTTTCCACTACTATTGTAGCATCGCTCATTCCTGCTACAATACGGTTGCGAGCCACAAAATTCTGCTTGTCGGCATTGGTTTCAGACATGTATTCTGTAAGTAATCCCCCTTGTTGCAGCATTTCTACTGCCGTGCTACGATGGGATGATGGATAAATCTGATCAAGACCGTGTGCAAGCACAGCTACAGTCTCATATTTATTCTGCAATGCCGAACAATGTGCGGAAATGTCTATACCGTATGCCAGTCCACTGACAACCAGCACATTCGGACAATAATATTTCAAATTTGAAAAGAATCTGTTTATCAAATCCTTACCATATTGAGTACACTGGCGAGTGCCTACCATACTGATGATTTTCGACTGGTTAAGATTTGCATTACCTTTGTAATACAATACTATCGGAGCATCAACGCACTCTTTAAGCCTGTATGGATAGGCCTCATCGGCATAGCACAGACATTGTATCTGGTGCTTTACAGCGAAATCCAATTCCAATTTAGCTTTTTCTATGGATTCATCGCTGAATTTTATCACTTCTGCGAGCCTGTCTGAACAATCAGGCACTATCTGCCTGATGTCGTTTCTATATTCAAAAATCTTTTGTGCACTGCCAACCTGCTTATAAAGCTGAAGTTTAGGGATAAGTCCTATACCATTCAGTCGTGTTAGTGCCATTGCATAAATAATCTCTTCTACTGTCATATTTTTGTTCCTTTCAGATATTCATAGCCAATCCTGCAACGAAGGCATTCATGTTTGTCGCAGTATTCTTTTTTTAATTGAATCAAAGCCTGGGAATCACCTGCCGAATGAACTTCCAATCCACATTCAGTCCACATACGAATCATGTGATTGTCCTCAGCCTTCAGTTTGTCATAAAACTCTAATGCACGAGTGCAATATTCCTCCTTACCAACATGCCTGCCATAAGCAAATAGCATTGGAACGATAGTATTGATTATCAATAAATCTACCGATGAATCGGTAAGTTTTACAGTTTTGGCAGAATGAGTTTTGTACAGATTCCTTACATCCTTAATGCTCTTGCAGTCAAGCATAACCGACAGGTTAGCTTTTTTATCAAAATACAGACTTGCAAGTTGCAGAATTTTTATATTTGGGAAATTGTTTGGTCTTAAACGCAGGTATCTCCACAAACATTTATCTATTGGCTCAAGTGAGAATTTATGTTTCAGATAGGTGTATTCTCTTTTCAGTTCGTCGAACTCTGTTTGCTGAATCTTGTATTTTGAATTGTATTCGTCAAGCAATCCAGCCTGTCCCAAGAACATTGCCTCTATCTGAAACAGGTCGTCACAATGGTGTGCCACGCTGCCTAATGGGAGGTTCAATGCCCAAGTTTCAAACGCATCACCATTTATGCCAAAACCATAGTTTCTTGCCAACGTGCAGAAGTATGCTTTTTCCCAGTCGCCGTTGCATCTATCGGCAATAGTGAAAATGCGATTAGCTTTTTCCTCTAAGCGTTCCACCTGCAAACTATTCATCCAACTGTGGATTATCAGTTCTGACAGTGATGGGATTATTTTATAGCATGGTGGATAGCGGTCGGCATTAAGCAGTTCGTTGTAGTTGCTGGTCACCTTTTGAGGAACTGGCAGTTCCAACTGTGGAAGGTATTCTCCTGATTCGGTTTTCACATCACAATTTACACTCTCAGCAACGTGAAGAATAACATTGTTGTAGGCTTTGTCTATATCGTGCCCATGCAAATGCCAGTCGGACGATTTTTCATGGATTTCAACATTTCCCACCCACAGAGTACCGTCTATTTTCACTTTGGCATTATAGAAATCTGGTCCTGCATCAAAATTCTGCTGCCCAGGGCTGATTACCTCCAAAGATTTTCCATCAGTAGTCTTCAATTGCTTCAGAGGGAAAAGTTTATGTTTCCAGACGTATTGTATCAGTTTTTCCATCTAACCTAAATCCTAAAAACCAGAACATATAACTTTTTCCATTTTCTCATCGAATTCGTTTGTCGGCACTTGTTCCACCATTTGAAAATCGAAGCAGACTCCTATTCTTTTTGCATTTTTCAGTTTTGGCAGAAAGCGGTCGTAGTATCCTTTGCCGCGACCTAAACGGTTGCCGTTGGCATCGAATGCCATGCCTGGTATGAGGGCTACTTCTATCTGGTGGTAGTCGGTGAATGTAGTGCCTTGCGGCTCCTGGATGTTGTACTTACCTGTTGTCAGGGTTTGTTCGGATTCGTATTCTTTCAGCACAATATCCTGCCCTTGCACCACTGGCAACAGCACCGTCTTGCCCTGGGCATGGAGAAGAGGAATGAGACTATGGGTGCAGACTTCGTCGGGCAGTGAGTAATAAGCCATAATAGTCTGTGCATTGCTTACATCTTCATCCTGCAAGATGGCATAGATGATTTCTGACGACAATGCTGCAAGTTGCTGCTCGGAAAACTCACTTTTTCTTGCTCTTATCTGCTGGCGGAGTTCGCTTTTCATTTTTTGGGAATGTGGCATTGTTTTTTATTACCGTCAGGGCGGATTCTATCACCTTATCATCCTTGTTGAGATAAGCCATGAACGCACTCTCGTCCATCATGTTGTAGATAATTCGGCTGATGAGTGCTTTTTCAAACAACTTATGTGAACGGGCTATCATGAGGTTTCTGCGTTTCAGGCCTTTGGTTTCGGCATAGCGGACAAAGATTTCCACTATGTCTTGCCTGTTGAGCCATCCTGCCATCTGGTCGGCATCTTCGTTGAAGTGGTTGAGGTTTTGCCTGTTCTCGTCGGTGTAACTATAGGCAAATGCAAAGAGCAACCCAGACATTATTGCCTCGTTGTAATAGGATGTCATAGCGGAGGTGTCTTCTGGTACGAAGATATCTGGAGTGATGCCACCACCACCATACACCACTCTGCCGTTTGATGTGTAATATTCAGGTCCTTCGTTTCTGATGCTGTCTTGCGAGAAGAATTCTCCGTGCTGATAGCGCACAAGCAGGTCTTGTTCATAATCGGTCTCTTTACCTTTTTCGTAAGGTTTCTGGATGCATCTTCCCGATGGTGTGTAGTATCGTGCAATGGTGAGTCGTATCATGCTTCCGTCGTGGAACTGTATAGGTTGCTGCACCAGTCCTTTGCCAAACGACCGACGACCTATGACTGTGCCCCTGTCATTGTCCTGGATTGCTCCAGCAAAGATTTCTGATGCTGATGCAGATACTTCGTTGATTAGTACCACCAATGGCAGTTGTTTATAGCTTCCATGTCCATCGCTGCGGTATTCCTCACGTGGTGATTTACGTCCTTTGGTGAAGACTATCAGTTTCCCTTTAGGCAGAAACTCATTGGCTATCTGCACGGCACTGCCGAGATAGCCACCTGTATTGTCGCGCAAATCGATAATCAGGCTTTCAAATCCCTGTGCCTGCAATTGAGCCAATGCCACGAGCATTTCTGTGTAGGTGTTTTCTCCGAAGTTTTTTATTCGTATGTAGCCTGTAGCATCGTCGAGCATGTTGGCACAGGTGATGCTGTTTTGTATCACCTCATCGCGTGTAACGGTGAAGAATCTCAGTTTGTCTTCGCCATACCTCAAGATTCCGAGTTTTACTTTCGTGCCCGCTGGTCCTTTCAGCCTGTGCATAGCCTCCTCGTTTGTGCAGTCGGTACCTATGAAAGGCTTTCCATTCACGGTAACAATCTTATCGCCAGCCACAATACCAGCCTTTTCTGCTGGACCGTTGCTAATCACGTTTTGCACGTGCAGTGTGTCATCACGAATAACAAAAGATATTCCCACACCCGAGAACGAGCCTTTCAGTTCATCGTTGACTATTTTCATATCCTTGGCAGAAACGTATGTAGAGTGCGGATCGAGCTCCATCAGTATCTGCGGCATAGCACTTTCCACCAATTCGTTCATGTTGACGGTATCAACATACTGGTCGTCGATAATATGCAGCAGGTTGCTCAGTTTGTTACTGCTGGTGTTGATGATGTTGAGTTTGTTACCTGCGAAATGGCTGGCATAGAATGCGCCAATCATTATTCCCAATACCGTGCATATTGCAAGCAATATCGGTACAATGTAAGAATTATTATGAAGTTTCATGTTGGTCGTTTAGTAGTTTGATTCCTCATTGTACATTGTAAATTGTACATTGTAAATAATATTTAGTCGTCCTTGTCAATCAACCTCACTTCGATTCCGGCTCTTTCTAAGAGTTTTATTCCATCGTCTAAGCGGTATTGTTCACCATAGACAACACGTTTTATGCCCGACTGTATAATCAGTTTTGCACATTCTATGCATGGCGAAGAGGTGACATACAGGGTTGAGCCTTCGCTATTGTTACTGCTGCGGGCTAATTTTGTGATGGCATTGGCCTCGGCATGCAATACGTATGGTTTTGTCACATTGCCCTCTTCGCAGACATTTTCAAATCCGCTCGGTGTGCCATTGTAGCCATCGCTGATTATCATGTTGTCTTTCACTACTAACGCCCCGACTTTCCGTCGCTGGCAATAACTATTTTCTGCCCATATCTGAGCCATTCTCAGATAGCGCTTGTCGAATTTATCTTGTTTTGAGTCCATTTCTTTCCAATAAAGCATCGATTGTTGGTTCATTACCTTTAAAATTTCTATAGAGAGTCATCGGATGGACGGTGCCACCTTTTGAGAGTATGTTGTCGCGGAATTTCTGTGCTATTTTCCTGTTGAATATTCCATGTTTTTTAAACACGCTGAAAGCATCGGCATCAAGCACCTCTGCCCATTTGTAACTGTAGTATCCTGCCGCGTATCCTCCTGCCATGATGTGTGAAAACTGCGGGAGCATGCAAGTGCCGTCGGCTGTCGGCATGATGATTGCTTTTTCCCATGCTTTTTTCTCAAATTCAAGCAGGTCACCGCTGAAATCTTCTTTCTGCATATGGCAAGCCAGATCCAACAGGCAGAAACTAACCTGTCTCATGCAGGCACAGGCAACGTTAAAATTCCTGCTGCGCACGATTCTGTTTATCAGTTTGTCGGGCATCGGTTCTCCTGTCTGATAATGGAAGGCGAAGGTTTTCAGGAATTTCTTTTCCACAGCATAGTTTTCCATGAATTGTGACGGAAGTTCCACAAAGTCCCACCATACATTAGTACCGCTCAGACTTTCGTATTTTGTATTGGCAAAAATAGCATGCAGCGCATGACCAAATTCGTGAAGAAAAGTTTCCACCTCATCGAGTGTCAGCAGCGATGTTTTTTTCGGTAGTGGTTTTGTGAAGTTCATCACCAGATTCACATGCGGACGCACATTCTCACCCTTGTTTGTAATCCACTGTCCCTGAAAAGTTGATGTCCATGCACCATCCTGCTTACCCTTGCGTGGATAGAAGTCGGCATAGAGCACAGCGAGATAAGAGCCATCATTGTCGAAGACTTCGTAAGCCTTGACATCCTTGTGATAGACAGGGATTTTTTTGTTTTCCATGAATGTGATTCCATATAGTGTGGTGGCAAGTCCGAAAACGCCTTTTATCACATTTTCCAGTTGCAGATAAGGTCGGAGCATTTCGCTGTCGATATTGAATTTCTTCAGTTGCAACTTGTGAGAATAGAAACTAATATCCCAAGGCATTAATTGATAATTGATAATTGATAATTGACAATTGACAATTGTTGGTTGGTGAGCCTGTCGAACCATCGTTTTCGTGTCAGTGTCAGAGTCGGCAGTCATCGTCATCGTCTTTATCTCATCATATTCCTTCTTTGCTGGCGATTTGTAGGCTTTGATCAACTGATTCATCAGTTTTCGCACATTGGAAACACTACCAGCCATTCGGTTGTGCATGGCATAGTCGGCATAGGTCTTATATCCCATCAGTTGGGCAAGTTCTCGGCGCAGATTGATTATGCGTTTGCAGATTTCGATATTCGATGTCTTACTTGTACCGCAACAGCGTTTGTTATAGGCAAGATACATTTTTTTGCGCAAGTCTCTCTGTGTGGAGAATGCCATAAACGGACCGTAGCTTGGGCTGTCCAATGTGAAAATCCAACCTTCTTTTCCTCGCTCCTTAGCCTCGTTGGCAGCGGCTGCAATGTGGGTCTCAGTCAGTCCGTCCAACTGTGCCTTGTCAGTGATATGCAGTTTGAAGCGATTGGTTTCCTTCAGCAGATTTTGTGAAAACTGCAACGATAGGAGCGACAGTTCTTCTGTCATCGCCCTCAGTTTGGCTTTTCCCTCATCGTTGAGCAATGCACCGCTCTGGACAAAGGCATCATAGTAATTGTCGAGCAGCATTTTCTCCTCGTCGTTCAGTTTTCTGTGATGCCGATGCACGTATTTCACCCTCTCAAACAATTTTGGGTTCAGCATCACATCGTTGTCGTGCTGAGTAAGTATTGGTGTTAGTTTTTGTGCCAGAGCATCCATCCTGCTGTTTGTCTCTGCCGACAGCAGATTGCCAAACACATCCGTAACCCTGTCCAACAAACCGTAGTACAAATCCTTCTCCTCGCTATGCTCCACCACAATGGTGTTCTCAAACGTAGGCTTGGCGGGATTATTTATTATTTCATCGAGTTCTTCCTTATCACGCCTTATCCCCTCCAAAATAGCCTCTTCGTAATCAGAAAATCTAATCTCATCAAACGGAGGAGTATTGTGCGGAGTGCTGTATTGTCGAAAAAAAGGATTTATTCTCTTCATCATCAAAAATTAATTTGAATGCAAAAGTAGGAAAAAACTTTGTTTTTTAATTGACAATTGACAATTGATAATTGATAATTAATGTTTTTTAATAAAAACAACTTAAAACTCTAAGCTCTAAACTCTCACTTCTAACCTTTTTTCTACTTTTGCAGCAAAGTTCGGAACAATGAAGGTTTTGATTGTAAATACTTCGCAGACTATTGGCGGTGCGGCTATTGCTGCAAGTCGGTTAGCAACGGCTTTGCAGAAGGCTGGCATTGACGCAACATTCATTTGCCGCAGAAAGAAATTTCCTGCCTTCTACTGGGAACGTTTCGTGATTTGGGCAAGAAACAAGTTCAGCCGCAACAATCTGTTTGCCATTGACATTGCCAATTGCGGTGAAGACATTACCAAAACTGCTGATTTCATGGAAGCCGACATCGTCCATCTGCATTGGACAAACCAGGGCTTTTTGTCGCTACGCTGCTTGGACAGGATTTTCAAGAGTGGCAAGCCTGTGGTTTGGACTTTGCACGACATGTGGCCATGCACTGCCATCTGCCATCATGCAATGGATTGCAACTTCTACACTACGGAATGTAAATATTGCCGCTTGCTTCAGGAACCAAGTGCAAACGACATGGCTCACTCCGTGTTTCGCCACAAACAGAAAATCTACGATTCGGCAAAACTAAACATTGTTGCCGTGAGCACATGGCTTGCCGATAAAGTGAACAGCAGCGCGTTGCTCAAAGGCAAACCCATAAAGGTGATCCCTAACACCATTCCACTTGAACGGTTTGTCATGATACCAAAAAATGAGGCAAGGCAAAATCTTGGACTGCCTCAGGACAAACAACTCATCATCTTCGGTGCTGCAAAACTGGACGACCCGATAAAAGGTTTTGACTTCCTGATTGCAGCCTTGAACTTACTCGTAAAAAAAGGTATGAGCAACCTGCATCTTCTGCTGTTTGGCAATATCAAGAACAACAAAGAAGCATTTTTGTCGGCAATTCCTGTTACTTACACCTATTTGGGATTGGTAGGTGAAGAAATGCTGCCTCAACTATTTTCGGCTTCGGATGTATCGGTATCATCATCTTACTACGAGACTTTTGGATTGACTCTTATTGAGGCTCAAGCATGCGGATGCTTGCCTGTGTCGTTCAACAACAGCGGACAGACAGACATCATCCAGCATAAGCATAATGGATACCTTGCCGAATACAAGTCAGCCTCCGACCTTGCCCAAGGCATAGAATGGGCTCTGACCGAAGGATGCCAGACAATAACTCCACAGCAACTGCGGCAAAATGTCATAGAAAAATATTCGGATTCAGTAATAGCACAAGAATACATAAAATTATACAAATGGATAATGTAACCGCCAAACCACGTCTTGAATGGATAGATGCCATGCGAGGCTTTACTATGATACTCGTTGTTGCAATGCATATTGTGACGCAAGGTTTTGTGCAAGACGTAAAAACATCTTCATCATTACCCCTGTTCCTACTCCTCCGTATGCCATTGTTCTTCTTTATCAGTGGATTCTTAGCTTACAAGGCAAATGCCGACTGGAGCTTTAGCGGATTTTGCGGCATGGTTGGCAAGAAAGTAAGAATACAGATAGTCCCAACCGTAGTGTTCTTCTTTGTGGCACTCACGATTATTCATCCCACAACATTCTATAGTTCAATGATGACAAACCTGGAATCTCCTATGAAAGGCGGTTACTGGTTCACCATCACTCTGCTCTACATGTTTATTGTCTATTACATATTTGAATTTTTCGAGCAGAAACTAAAAAAACAAACCTGCATACCAATCCTGCTCCTTTGGATAGCCTCACTTGCACTCTACGAGACTTGCTACATGCCGCATGAGTTTTCGTGGGCTTTTGGCAGAAGAGTGCCATATTCGGGCTGGCTGCACCTTACCAGCATATCACAATTCATGATTTATTTCAATTTCTTTGTCTTTGGAAACATAGTTCACCGATATTGGCACAACGTGGAAAAACTCTACGACAAACAAGGTTTCATCTTTGCACTGATAGTAATAGCCTTCCTGTCGGCATGTGAGTACACCACCCTCCATCTGCTCAGAGGCGCATGGGCAAACCTCTCGCAAACCTTAGCCAGATATTCATTGCTCACGCTGACATTCCTGTTTTTCAGATACTACCAGAAAAGTTTTTCCAAGACCACCATCCTGGGCAGAGGCTTGCAATACATTGGCACAAGAACATTAGACATCTATCTCATACACTTCCTCTTCCTGCCTCGTCTGCCCGAAGTAGGACAGTTCCTGAATGCCCATCCGCATAATTTCGTATTCGACACCACGCTTGCCATCCTATCAGGCCTACTGGTAATAGCCTTCTGCCTCATCACATCGAGCACACTACGAATCTCCCCATTCCTAAAAAAATACCTCTTCGGCAGATAATACTCAACGATAACGAAAACGGTTTAGAACGAAAACATTAGTAACTTTGTTTTTTCTAAATTCGTGAAAACCCCAGTGTACTTTGTGTACTTTGTTAATTTTGTTAACATAAAAAAAACCTGCCGCCGCAGGGGAAAACAGGTTAGAAACCGCCAACGTAACTACAATTGAGCTCAAAGTCTGCCGCTATTAATCTTTACTTGGCCACCTTCTCCAGCTGTCAGAGAAACGGTGTGTGTTACGCCTTCAACGAACTTTGCAACTACGGTCACGTCAGTTGCAGGCATATCAAAACTGTCTTCAAATGCTTTGTCAGAGAACTTTTCTCCGTTACGATACCAGCCTTCGAACAAATAACCAGCTTTTGGATATGCGCTGAATGTAGCGTTGTCACCTTCGGCAAACAAACCACCACCAGTTACGGTACCCTTGTTTGTATCTTCGCTCTGAACGGTCAAGCGATACATTCCCTCAGGGGCTTCGCTTTTGCCACCGAAGATGTAAGCATCTTCTTCAACCTGTCCGTAAGAAGCAGCAGCATCTTGGAGAGCTTCGTCG
>JAZLKO010000110.1:0-13438 GCA_045597685.1 Prevotella sp. | reverse complement strand
CATCATGCCAAAGTTGGAAGAATACGCCCAAGAACTGCTTAAAGACTTGGAGTGTGAAACTTATCTTAGTGTCATGAAAGATGTGAATGGCGACATCCGCGTAAGTAATGAATATGACTTCGATTTGCCAGAAGCGTCAGTTGATAAAGAACCCGAAAGCTCTGATGATTTTGAGGCGTATTCAGAGGCAGAAGAGGGTACTCCGACAAACATTCGTGCAGGAAGTATCGGTTTTGCCGTAAGGTTCAAGGATGGTACCATAGTTCATCAGCGAGATGCTAAGGATACGCTCATAGAATCGCTCCGTAAGATTGGCTTCGAGAAGGCCTCTGTTTTCAAGAAAAGATTGTTCAAGGGCTTTCCTCTTGTGGGCAAGAAGAAACGTACGGATGGTGTACATAAATGGCAAGAGCAAGTTGGTGAATGGTATGTTTATATCAATATGGGCAATGATACCAAAATCAAAATGCTCCAGATGATTTCAAACGAGCTACACCTGGGACTTCAGATTGTGAGAGAAGATAATAACGAATAAAATTTTTATATAAGCTATAGTTATGATAGTCAATTCTTATTCTCCTGTTATCGAATACCGTGATTTAGACGAGTTCTTTTTTCCAGTCGGTCTTCATGATATCTATTTTGACAAAGATAGGAATACAATGTCAATTCCTATCCTCCGTGATCTACAATTTGCTTGCGATTTTAAAGCTGTAGTAGATGAGGAGTATTGGGAGATGCTTTCCTGTGTCTCTCCGTCTTACACATTGATAACCAATGAATGGGCATATAAAACAGGACTTGAAATCGCAGGGACCATTTTTAATGTCAAGAACGACGAGATTTCATTTTGGCACGGTGAATTGACAGAAAAACGAAGTGCTTGTTACATGGACATCAGAGTACATAAAAGCCTCACTATTTCTGGTGTAGAGAATCATTGGTTCGCTTTTGTTCGTGTAAAAAATAGTTATGACAAAAGTCGCTCGCTGGCGTATGAAATAGGATTTTGTCTGGAGACAATGGATAAACGTCAGGTACCACTGGGCTTGCTCGTTCCAAGTCTCTCTCTTCATTTCGCTGCTAATCATATTTGGATGTTAGAGACAATAGAGAAGAAACTAAGGAAAGCCATAGATAGCAAATACCATCACCTTGATGTATTTGCCGAGTTTGAGAGAATGGTTCAAGCCCTGCTTTCTATAGAGGTAGTAGATGATGAGATACTGCCTCTATTCTGTCGTCTTGCTAAATTGCAAAAGCTTGACCCCACATCAGAAGCTGACAAAAAGTTAGCATTTATCGTTATGCAGATTGAAAAAGATAGCAGTTATTGGATAAAGAAATGTGGTACTAATGCCTATGCTGCACTTTGTGCTTATGCTGATTTCGCTTCTATACATGCAAAAGAAGTACGTTTCCTTGACAAGCCATCAGAATTCCAGTCGCAGCTTGGAAAGTTCGTAGATGAACTGCTCAAATCGAAACAAAAAGAAAAAGAGTTATTCTCTCTTGATGAGTTTATCGGCAAACATGCAAGGGAAGTAAAAAAGCAGATAAAATTGATGTGTTCATAATGAGTCACAATGACGGTGATTTGTTAAAATTCATCAAAGGACTTTGATAATCGAAAGAAAAAGTGTAATTTTGCACCCACAAAAAACCATAAGTTGACCAAAAGAAAAGCCTTTTATTGACTAATTATTTATCCTTGATTTGATTATATATATGGAATACAGACAACGGATAGCAGATAAATTACTGAAAAATAAGTTGATGGGTATGGGCGCTGTGCTGGTGGAAGGTGCCAAGTGGTGCGGAAAGACTACGACCAGTGAACAACAGGCTCAGAGTGTGTTGTATATGGATAGTCCGAAGGATTTGTCAACGAACATCCAGATGGCTCAGATTAACCCTGATTTACTGTTGGCAGGAAAGACTCCAAGATTGATTGATGAGTGGCAGATTGCACCAGAACTTTGGGATGCGGTTCGATTTATGGTGGATCATAGGGAGGAGGATGGACAGTTTATTCTGACAGGTTCGGTAACGCCTCTTTCGGATGAGGATGAGGAAAAAATACATCACTCTGGCGCAGGACGTATTGCAAGGCTAAGGATGCGCCCGATGACATTATGGGAGTCGGGCGATTCTAATGGACAGATTAGCCTGAAGTCACTATTTGGTGGCGCTGATAAGCTCTTTGGAGTGAATGAGCACGATTTGCAGGATGTGGCTTTCTTGATTTGTCGAGGCGGCTGGCCAAGAGCAGTAAACCAGGAGAAGGAGATTTCGCTGGGGCGTGCCTATGATTATTATGATACGGTGGTGAATGTGGATATCAAAGAGCCGGATGGAGTGGAGAGGAATCCTGAACGTGTGAAGCTGCTGATGCGCTCGTATGCAAGAAATCAGGGTGCACAGGTAAGTCTGACAGCCATCAGCGCGGATATGAAGGCTAATGATAGCGATACGTTGGACGACAGGACTGTGTATTCATACTTGAAGGCCTTGAAGGGGATTTTTGTGGTGGAGGATGCGAAGGCGTGGAATCCGAACCTGAGGTCGAAGTCGGCTATTAGGTCGAGTGATACGAGGTATTTTACTGACCCTTCAATAGCTGTTGCGGCATTAGGCATCGGACCAGAGGATTTGATGGGCGAACTGAATACAATGGGGCTGTTCTTTGAGACTCTTTGTATGCGTGACTTAAGAGTTTATGCTCAGGCATTGGATGGCGAGGTGTATCACTATAGGGATTCTGACGGATTGGAGTGTGATGCTGTGGTGCATCTGCGCAATGGCTCGTTTGGACTGATTGAGATAAAACTGGGAGGCGACAAGCTTATAGAAGAAGGTGCCAAGTCCCTAAGTAAGTTGGCCAGAAAGATTGACACTACGAAGATGAAGGTGCCATCGTTCCTAATGGTACTGATAGCAACAGGTAAGTATGCCTTCCGAAGAGAAGATGGCGTATGGGTTGTACCAATTGGAACTTTGAAGGATTAGCGGAATTAGGGAACTATGGGACGGTTCCCTTATCCGCTATCATAGTCCATTATCTGCGCTGGCAATATAAAGGTGTGTTCTATAAAGGAACAAATGAACATGGAATAGTGATAAATCATAGAGCCTCGATTTGGGTTAAAAAAACATAAAGACCTCTAACCTCTAACCTCTAACCTCTAACCTTTTTCTTATTTTTGCGGTTGAATTGCAAACCACTTTATTTTTCATGCTTTATGAAAACTCTTATTTGCTTCTTGTTTCTGGCGTTGATGCTGTCGTGCGGTTCATCACAGCCCATTGCAACGGATGATGATGAGACGGTGGATATTGGCTACGGTTCTGTGAAAAAGAAACACAACACTACGGCTGCCACTCAACTGAACGTTGACAACAATGTGGTTTCAAGATACCATGACATTTTTGATTATATTGCGGCAAATGTGCCAGGCGTGATGATTGTGCGAAACAATTATGATACGCCAAGGATTATTATCCGTGGCATAAAAACAATTATGGGCAATAGCGACCCTCTGATTTATGTTGATGGCGTTGAGACAAACGACATTTCGATGATTGATATTGTTAGCGTGGCTCATGTTTCAGTCTTGAAAGGACCAGAATGCGCGACTTATGGTGCGAGGGGTGCTAATGGTGTGATTCTCATAAGGACAAGGCGGTAATTCGTATGAAGACTTATACCTTGTATGAACTGAACAATTTGCTGAAGGAGTCGGTTGAAGAATCGATGCCTGGGGAGTATTGGGTTCAGGCTGAACTCTCGGAATGCTATGAAAGAGGTGGGCATTGCTATTTGGAATTGGTGGAGAAAAACGACAAGACCAACACGTTTGTTGCCAAGTCGCGAGCCATGATTTGGAACAATGTCTGGAAGATACTGAAAAATTCCTTTGAGAGCACCACTGGTCAACGGCTGTCGAAGGGCATGAAAGTGCTGTTGCAGGTTTATCCGAACTTCCACGCGGCATTCGGTTTTTCATGGATAGTCAACGACATGGACCCCACCTACACCATTGGCGACATGGTGCAACGGCGACAAAAGATAATCAAGCAGCTGAAAGATGAAGGCGTGTTCGACTTGAACAAACAACTCTCCCTGCCAGTCTTCTGCCAACGGATTGCAGTAATATCAAGTGCTTCGGCGGCAGGATTTGGCGATTTCTGCAATCATTTAGAGTCCAACCCATACGGTTTCCACTTCCACACCGAACTGTTTGAGGCAACAATGCAGGGCGAAATGGTGGAAAAGACCGTTATTGCTGCTTTGAATGCTATCTATGAACGAGAAAAGGAATTTGATTGCGTAATAATAATAAGAGGTGGTGGGGCAAACAGCGATTTAGCAGGTTTCGACACATACGAATTAGCAGCCAATGCAGCACAATTCTCCTTACCAATAATCACAGGAATAGGACATGAGCGCGATGATACAATTCTCGACCTTGTTGCACACACAAGACTCAAGACCCCTACTGCTGCGGCTGATTTTCTGATAAACAACCTTTGCGAGATTGATTCTTATTTAGAATATGCGACACAAGTGGTGCGAAAGGCTGGCACACAGGCAATCAGAATGGCAGAACAGAAATTGCTGACGCAGAACATACGACTAAAAGAAGCAATCAAAATTTATTTTGAACGCAAAAGGCATAAATTAGAAATAATAAGCCACAAACTTGAAAGTCTTGACCCAAAGATTCTGCTGAAACGAGGTTATAGTATTACAACCCTGAACGGAAGAATTGTAAAAGATGTGGAAGCGATAAAAAGTGGTGATGAAATCGAAACTATTCTGAGAAACGGTAAAATAAAGTCAAAAGTTGAAATTTGAAATAAAATGAAATACGAAGAAGCTATAAAAGAATTAGAAAAGATTGTCAATCAGATAGAATCTGGCGAAATGGATATTGACAATATTTGTGAGGACATCAAAAAAGCACAGGAAATAATAAAAATGTGCAAGGATAAACTCACCAAGGCAGAAGATTCCATAAAAGCATAATTCCATTTACAATTTACAATGTACAAAGTACAATGCACAATGAGGAAGAAAAGCCACGAAGTGGATTAATGTACAATTTAAACCGTAAAACCGAATAACCGTAAAACCGTACAACCGAAAATAATTACAATTATAACTTTTTTATTAAAAAAATAAAAAAAATATAGTAAGCAGCACATTTTTTATTTATTTTTGCATGTTGAATTTTTAACTGCTAAAATATAAAAATTATGAAAAGTATTTCTGCTTACAAAAATCAGGCCTTGGGCTCGCTGAAGGGCTGTTGGGGCGACAGTGTTATTATCACACTCATCTACATTGTTATCACTCTCGTATTTTCATCCTCTTTAAGTGTTGTAGGAAACCTACTTGATGCACATTTTACTTCAATTGCCTCACTTTTGATTTTACCAATTGGATGGGGATACATTGTGTATTTCCTGAATCTTGCAAGAAAAGAGAATATTGGTAAAAACACATTGTTCGATGGATTCCATAGCAAGGAATACGTAAGAGTTTTAGGCACAATTCTTCTTTACAATCTGCTGATTGCTATCGGTTTTGTATTGTTGATAGTTCCTGGCATCATTCTAAGTTTGATGTATTCTCAATTTTTATTTATATTGAAGGACAATCCTGAGATGAAATACATGGCTGCGCTGAAATTGAGTGCAAAAATGATGAAAGGTCATCTGTGGCAGTTCTTCCTTCTGAATCTGAGTTTTATCGGCTGGGTATTACTTGCCCTACTGACATTCGGAATAGGTATGTTGTGGTTAGAGCCTTACATCTACACAACCTGGGCACACTACTATGAAGATTTGAAGGAAGAATACGAAGCAAAGACTGCACCTGTTGTTGAAACTTTGGAATGATACTTACCCTGACTATCATATTATCTGTTGTCATAATAGCAGCCCTGACGTCAGGGCTGCTAATTAAAACCAAGGAAGTAAAAATGCTTTCTACCCAGTTGACTGCCACAAAAGAAGATTGTGAGAAGCGGTTGGCTGACGAGCGCACTCATCAGATGGAAGAGAGGAAAAGACTTGAAGAGTCGCACAGGCAGCAGATGGATATGTTTCGCGGTGAACTGGAAAACACGTCCCACAAACTACTTGAAAAACAGTCCGAACAATTGAAGGTAGCTAATTCCGAGCAGATTGGTGGAATATTGCAACCATTGCGCGAACAGCTGAAATTCATGAAAGAATCGATGGATCATAACAACGACTCAGCCACACGCAATGCATCGGCTCTGCGCGAAGCCATCCAAATTTTTGCACAACATAGCCAGGAACAGGATCGCATAACCCAAAGCCTTACCGAAGCCCTGAAAAATAAGGGAAAAGTGCAGGGCGACTGGGGCGAACAGGTTTTAGAACAGATACTGCTTTCATCCCACTTGCGCGAGGGCATCGACTTCGAGGTGCAAGGCAACGTGAAAGATGAGGCTGGCAACAATCTGCGACCAGACGTAATAATCCATTGCCCTGACGGCAGCAACATAATAATTGATTCCAAGGTCTCGCTGACAGCATATTCCGACTACATAAACGCTTCGACCGAAGCCGAACGCGATGCAGCATCAAGGGAAAACCTATCTTCAATAAGCCGCCACATCACAGAATTGGCAAACAAAAATTACAACAAACTGGTTTCCAATGCTGTGCCTACGGTGCTGATGTTCATTCCAAACGAAGGCAGTTACATCTTGGCATTCGACAAAGACCCTAACATAGGACTCAACGCATACAAAAAGAATATTGTGCTGATAAACCCTACGAACCTGATGCTCACCATCACACTCATAGAGCAAATGTGGAAAAATGAGAATCGCGACAAGAATGTTCAGGACATACTCCACATGGCAACCAACCTATACGACAAATTCGTGACATTCGCCGACACATTCGAGAAAGTAGGCTCACAGCTTCAGACAGCGCAGGGAACTTACGATAAAGCCATTGGCCAGTTGAAAGATGGACGAGGAAACATCGTCTCGCGGCTCGAAGAAATGAAGTCAAAAGGTGTCACCACAGCAAAGCAAATACCTAATTCACTAACAAATACCTAAAAACAATGAAAAAAATCATCGTCTTAGCCATTACATTGGCACAGGTAGCCATCTGCCTCGCACAAACAATTGAAGTAAACACAAAAAAAATAGGTGCTCCAATACAGCCTACCATGTATGGGATGTTCTTTGAAGACATCAACTATGCAGCCGACGGAGGCTTGTATGGCGAATTGGTAAAAAACCGCAGTTTTGAATTTCCACAATCTTTTATGGGATGGAAAGTGTTTGGAAATGTAACATTGAAAGACGATGGTCCGTTTGATCGTTGTCCACACTATGTAACACTATCCGACCCAGGCCACCGCGACCGTCGCACAGGCTTGCAGAATGAAGGCTATTTCGGAATAGGAATACTGAAAGGTGCTGAATACCGTTTCACAGTTTGGGCAAAATCCGAAAAAAATCATGCACAAATCAAAGTGCAGCTTATCGACGAAAACTCAATGGCTGAAAGTCAGGTGATTACCGAACAGAAACTTGACGTAACATCAAATAAATGGCAAAAATATGAAGTGATGCTGAAATCGCCTGTTACTCACGATGACGCAAATCTTCGAATTATACTCGTAGGAAGAAATGCCGTTGACTTGGAACACATTTCACTCTTCCCGAAAAACACATTCAAGAACCACGAAAACGGATTGAGAGCCGACTTGGCACAGGCTTTGGCTGATGCACACCCTGGAATTTTCCGTTTCCCTGGTGGATGTATCGTAGAAGGCGTTGATTTGCCGACACGCTACCAATGGAAAAACACAATCGGACCTATTGAAAACCGTCCACTGAACCAAAACCGCTGGGAATACACTTTTGAACATCGTTATTTCCCTGACTACTATCAAAGCTACGGACTTGGATTCTTTGAATATTTCCAACTCTGCGAAGACATAAATGCCGAACCACTGCCAGTACTGAACTGCGGAATGGCTTGCCAGTTCCAGAATCCAAACAACGAGGCAGCACATGTTCCTGTTGACCAGTTGCAACCATACATTCAGGATGTACTCGACCTGATTGAATTTGCAAATGGTGACGAAAACACCATTTGGGGAAAGAAACGTGCAGAAATGGGACATCCAGCTCCTTTCAACATGAAATACATTGCTATCGGTAATGAACAATGGGACGACATGTACTACAAACGTCTGAAACCTTTCGTTGAAGCAATCAGAAAGGCTTATCCGAACATAAAAATTGTAGGTACCAGCGGACCAGATTCCGAAGGGCCAATGTTTGAAAAGGGTTGGAAAGCTATGACCGATTTGAAAGCAGATTTGGTTGATGAACATTTCTATCGCAATGAAGACTGGTTCAAGAGCCACGGCTTGCGTTATGAGTCGTACGACAGGAAAGGTCCGAAAGTGTTTGCTGGAGAATATGCCTGCCACGGAAAAGGCAAGAAATGGAACCATTTTGAAGCTTCGCTATTAGAAGCTGCTCTGATGACCGACTTTGAGCGCAATGCAGACATCGTGAACATGACGGCATACGCACCTCTGTTTGCTCATATTGATGGATGGCAATGGCGTCCAGACCTTATCTGGTTCGACAATACTCGCATGTTCAAGTCGTGCAGCTACTACGTGCAGCAAATGTACATGACCAACAAGGGAACAAACGTATTGCCTTGCACTCTTGACAAAAAGCCTGTAGCAGGAGAGAACGGTCTGTATGCAAGTGCTGTGGTTGATAAGGATAAAAAAGAATACATCATCAAGGCAATAAACATAAGCAAAGAGGCAAAGGATCTCACAATCGTACTGAAAGGATTGAAGACTGCAATCAGCAGCGTTGAAACAATAAGTCTCAACACAACGAATATGGATGCAGAAAACACACTCGACAATCCGAACAAGATTGTTCCTGTCAAAGGAAGTGCAAGTGTTGACAAATCAACTCTCACAGATAAATTGCCAGCAAATACATTCAGAGTGTATAAACTGAAGTTTTAGTTCCGCGCAACCGCAAAATGAATTTTAAAGAAGTCATAGGGCAACAAGAGGCTAAAGAAAAGCTCACAAGAATGCTTGAAGAACATCGTGTTCCTCATGCAATCATGCTATGCGGCCCTGCTGGCATAGGTAAAATGGCTTTGGCAATGTCATTTGCAGAAATGCTCTCACCTTCCCCACTCGACCGGCATTATTCTTATCCTGTCATCAGAACCAAAAACATGACCTCCGACCATAAGCCAATAAGTGCTGATTTTGCTGAGGAATGGAACGAAATGGTCAGCAATGGAGCTTATTTCTCTATAAACGATTGGTTGATGCAAATAGAAGCCGAAAATCAGCAAGCAATCATTACTGTCGGTGAAAGCGATGAACTAATCCGTAAGCTGAGCCTCCGACCACATCAAGGACCATATAAGACATCTGTCATCTGGCTACCTGAAAGGATGAATGGCGAATGCGCCAACAAGATGCTGAAACTCCTGGAAGAGCCACCTGCTGACACTGTGTTTCTGATTGTCAGCGAAGAACCAGACAGGCTGCTGGAAACCATAAGAAGTCGCGCACAAAGAATCGACATCAGAAAAATAAAAAACGAAGATGTGTTTGACGCTCTGAAACAACAGCGAGGATTAGGCGATGAGGATGCTGCCACTATTTCACGCATAGCCAACGGCAATTGGCACAAGGCAATGGAAATGCTGGATGCAGAGAATGAGAATGCACAGTTCTTAGAACTCTTTATCTCGCTAATGCGATTGTGCTACAAACGTAATGTGAGAGAATTGAAAAAGTGGAGCGACGATGTAGCCAAGTTAGGAAGAGAACGCCAGCTGCGACTGCTCACATACTGCCAGAGAATGGTGCGGGAAAATTTCATTTATAATTTCCATTGTCCCGAACTCAACTACATGACAAAGGACGAAAGCAACTTCGCTAAGAATTTTGCACGATTCATAAATGAAGCAAACGTTGTGGAAATAAATAAACTGATTGACCGTTGCCAACGCGACATAGGACAAAATGCAAACGCAAAAATTCTTTTCTATGACTTCACTCTCAAAATGATAATATTACTAATAAAAAAATAAATGACCGATTTCAAAATAACAAACGATACAGACAGATGCCTGCCTGCAAAAGGTATAGGACGTCAGGACAAACAACTTAACACCTACGATTATCTTGCAGATGTTCCAGGAAATGATACTGAGACCGACTTGGTTGAAGTGCAATTCAAAAACACTCGCAAAGGATATTATCACAATGTAAACAACCTCAAACTCAAAAAAGGCGACATTGTTGCCGTTGAAGCATCCCCTGGTCATGATGTAGGTGTAGTGACACTGACTGGACGTCTTGTGAATCTCCAACTCAAAAAGGCCAATCTCAAATCAGAGGATGACATAAAGCGCATCTACCGATTTGCGAAGGAATCAGACATAGCGAAATACGAAGAAGCCAAAGCCAAGGAGCACGACACCATGATACGCAGTCGCGAAATAGCAAAATCATTAGGACTGGAAATGAAAATCGGTGACGTGGAATATCAAGGCGATGGTAACAAGGCAATTTTTTATTATATTGCTGATGGTCGTGTGGATTTCCGCCAACTGATAAAAGACCTCGCAGCTGCCTTTCATGTAAGAATCGAGATGAAGCAGATAGGCGCACGTCAGGAAGCCGGACGTATTGGCGGCACTGGTCCATGCGGCAGAGAACTCTGCTGCGCCACATGGATGAGAACATTCAATTCTGTCAGCACCAATGCAGCACGCTTTCAGGACGTATCATTGAATCCGCTGAAACTTGCCGGACAATGTGCAAAACTCAAATGCTGTCTCAACTATGAAGTCGATACTTATATGGAAGCAAGTAGGAAACTTCCTACAAAAGACACCGTTCTTGAAACGCAAGATGGAGAATACTATCTGCTCAAATCAGACATTCTCTCGGGTATGCTAACCTACTCTACCGACAAAAAAATAGCAGCCAATCTCGAAACCATTTCTGCCGAACGCGCAAAGGAAATCATTGCGATGAACAAAAACGGCGAAAAGCCAGAGTCACTGCAGGAAAAGAACTTACAGACTGCAAATAAGATACATTCCGATTTATTGGAAACAGGCGACATAAGTCGATTTGATGAACGAAAACGCAAACGTAAACGCAAACACAAAAAACAATGATTGGTCGTTTAGTCGTTTGGGTAAAGTTGTACTTAGTACATTGTAAATGGTAAAGTTTTCATTCATATTCATAACATTCTGCTGTATAGCATTGGGGATAAGTTGTAGTCACAATGTAATCTATAATGAAGCCTACCATAGTATGCCCCATGCAAACTGGATGCAAAGAGATACACTGCATTTCTCCGTGCCACCAGTAGAAGAAGACGGAATATACGAAAGCTGTATTGGAATCCGCCTCACAGACAGATTCCCTTATGCAAACCTAACATTGCGTATCGAACAACAGTTCTTCCCATCAGCAGTAACCGACTCACAGACAGTAAAATGCCAATTCACAGATAAGCACGGAGTGTTCAACGGCATAGGAGTAGGACTATACGAATACCAGTTTCCTATAAACACAATCAAGCTCAATGCTGGCGACTCCATTGAAACCAGCATCTGCCACATCATGAACAAAGACACCATACCACAAATCACAGAAGTTGGGTACATTGTGAAGAAACGATGACGATAACGATAACGATGACGTTGACGCAAAACATAAATTTTTTGTTTATTTAAATACATAAACTATGGAAATTAAAAAGATCATGGCCGATTTAGAGGCTAAGCATCCTGGAGAAAAAGAATTTCTACAGGCAGTAAACGAGGTTTTGGTATCTATCGAAGATGTTTACAACCAACATCCTGAGTTTGAAAAAGCAAAGATTATTGAGCGTCTGGTAGAACCAGAACGCATCATCACCTTCCGTGTACCATGGGTTGACGACAATGGTGAAGTACAAGTTAACATTGGCTATCGCGTACAGTTCAATTCAGCTATTGGTCCTTACAAGGGCGGACTTCGCTTTCATTCAAGTGTAAACCTCAGTATTCTGAAATTCCTCGGCTTTGAACAAACATTCAAAAACTCTCTAACAACTCTCCCAATGGGTGGCGGCAAAGGAGGTTCTGACTTCTCACCACGTGGAAAGAGCGATGCTGAAATCATGCGTTTCTGTCAAGCATTTATGAGTGAACTCTACCGCTACATCGGTCCTGAGATTGATGTTCCTGCTGGCGACATTGGCGTAGGTGCACGTGAGATTGGCTACCTGTTTGGCCAGTACAAGAAACTCACCCGCGACTGGAGTGGCGTGCTCACAGGAAAAGGACTCTCTTATGGTGGTAGCCTTGTACGTCCAGAAGCAACAGGCTTTGGCAGTCTCTATTTCATCACCCAAATGCTGGGCACTAAAGGCATTGACATTAAGGACAAGACAATAGCCATTTCTGGTTTCGGAAACGTAGCATGGGGAGCAGCAACAAAGGCAACCCAACTCGGTGCAAAGGTCATCACAATCTCTGGTCCTGACGGCTACATCCTCGACGAAGCAGGTCTGAATGAAGAAAAGATTGCCTACATGCTCGAACTGCGCTCAAGCGGAAATGATGTATGCGCACCATACGCAGACAAGTTCCCAGGCAGCAAGTTCTTTGCTGGCAAGAAACCTTGGGAAGTTAAGTGCGACATTGCAATACCATGCGCCACACAAAACGAACTCAACGGTGATGATGCAAAACAGTTGCTTGCAAACGGCGTAACTTGCGTAGGCGAAACATCAAATATGGGATGCACGCCAGAAGCTATCGATGCATTCCTCGAAGCAAAAATACTCTTTGCTCCTGGTAAGGCAGTCAATGCAGGCGGTGTAGCAACATCAGGGCTTGAAATGAGTCAGAATGCTGGTCACATTTCATGGACAGCAGAAGAAGTGGATAAACGCTTACACGGCATAATGGAAGGCATCCATGCAGCCTGTGTAAAATACGGAACACAAGCCGACGGTTATGTTAACTATGTAAAGGGAGCCAACGTAGCTGGCTTCATGAAAGTTGCCGATGCAATGCTTGCACAAGGTATAGTATAACGAGCAGCACAAATTAAGGGGGCAAGGAATTAGGATAGAGAATCAGGAATTTCACAAATACCTAAATCCAAACACCTAAGCCAAAACTAAAAAGACTCCCAAGCTTGGGAGTCTTTTTTTTGTATAAGATATTTAGGGATTGTCGCAAATTAAGCGAAATAAACCTAACGATTTGATTGCCATTGTCATAAAGTTTTTGTATCTTTGCATAGAATAATGAAAAATCCCCCAAACTGCTTTGCAAGGCTTGTTTTGGGGGAAACGAAAAATTA
>JAZLKO010000109.1:0-2041 GCA_045597685.1 Prevotella sp. | reverse complement strand
ACGTTTATTGCATGAAGACAACTCACGGATTAGGTAAACTCTGTCTGTTGTGGCGTCGCGCACATAATCTCCGCACTCAAAGATTTCCTCTGGCTTTAATTTCCTTTTGCACATACTTTCAAAATCTTTCTGTATTTCTTTTTGCCCAATTTCTCAATTGCTCCACGTTTAATCCATCTGCTGATGATATTCTTTGAAGGTGTATCAAAATTGAGAGTACCTGCTGCCTCTTCTACTTCATCAACCGTGAATTCACCTTTAAGCATGGTATAAAGCGGTGCGTAATAGAGTGATGGCTGTCCGTGCAGTGCCTGGATTTGCTCACCAAACAATGCAAGCGATGTTTTCAAATCTTGCTCTGCACGCCACAACACAAACTCAGTAATCAATTTTCTGCGTTTGTCATTGAGTTGCCCCAAGTAAGCACCCCAGCAACACATAGCCAATCGCCACATCTTCATCCCTTCACGCCTACGCAAGGTATCAAGTCCGTTATTGGCTGTTGCTGCTGCTTGCTTCAGGGTTCTGTCCCAGAAGTCTTTTATTGGCTTTTCGAGGAACATCAAATCCTGCGTGATATCAGTCCTGTCCTTTGCAACCATGAATTCATCATCTGCATAGGTCAGCTTGTCAGAAAACTCAATGACCTTCTTGATATAAGCCATTTGCTCCTCAGTTGGTGACTGAATTATGTGGAACGGAGTAAACTCCTGATTCCTGATTTCACAGAAATGAACACGAGTAATCAAACCGTTTTCTGGATTGTCATAATACCTGCGTACTTGGTTAGGAGTTCCGCATTGGAGCACGTTGATATGCAGGTTTATTCCACCGCTGAACGACAACTCCGACTTAAAGCCCTGAGAATATTCTGCATTGTCCCAGTTTTTACGGTAAAGTGTGTTCCACTTGTTTTTTTCGCGATTGTAAAGGCTCATGTCAAGCTCCGTATCAAAATGGAACTGGTGCATCCCCTGTGCGTCATACTGGAGTTCTGCCATATTGGTGACAGATGTTACCTGTGGCATGATACGCTTAGGGTAATTATTCATATCAATTTCGTCAGCTTTTATTTTCACTCCAGCCGCTTTCAACGCTTTTAATTTCCTCTGCTCTGCAATCTTCATGTCGTCAATCTTTCTGTCTCGGTCGCGAAGGTGCTGCGTCAGTATTTTTACAGTCTTATCAGCAAACGATTTTCCGACCGACTGCGGAGCAAAGATAGCACCGTGAAATGTTGTTGTAGTTTCAACTCCGTCTAAGAAGGTTGATTTTAGACCCGTAAACAGGGTTGACAAACAAGCCTCCACAACATAGGTTTGAGCAACCCAAAAATCTTCAGGTGACGTTGATTGGAAAATATCGAACACCGGAGGGAATTTTGGAAATTTTGGCTCATCCTCAATCTTCGCTGAAAAATCCAATTTGTCCTTAAACGCTATTTCATCCTCGCGCTCAACTTTTTTCTTAAATCCATTACGAATTAGGAATTTGTAAAAATCTACAGGGAGTTTGTCCTTCAAAACATACTTGCAACAATCGCGGACAATCTTCCAGCGTTCTTCCTGCTCAAGGTTGAACGAAGGTAGGCACGCAATTAACACAGCTGGCATATTATTACAGATATAGCGCAGATTTACGCACATGCGCCTGTAATAGCTCATTGTTTCCCCATCGGCAGGAGCACCGAACACATCAACCCAACGGGCAGCAATCTCGGTTAGCGGTTTGCCGTTGTATTCGTATGTTGATAGCTTCTGCAATGCTGATTCTAAATCTGGGTTCACTTGTTTAGGAGTTTCTTTCCGATTTTGCTCAGACACTTGCAGTTCCTCTTGCAATCCATCCTTTGTTGCTTCTGCTGTTTCCATAGTTTGTTGTTCTCCTTGATTTCCACTATCAATGCCCATGTTGTCACTATCAACATCAAGAACATTATCAACATTATCGTTTTCTGCGTTGAGTCCCATTGACTCATCGTCTCTATAATCTCTTTCATTTTTCATTTGTCTAAAAATTTTTAATTTGTTTATAAAATAAT
>JAZLKO010000108.1:0-14840 GCA_045597685.1 Prevotella sp. | reverse complement strand
TTTTTGGCATCTTCCTCTGCTTAAATCAATTGCATAGTAAACTATGCGCTTGCTTTAACCAAAGAAATCTGCTCAAAAATAATTCTGAAATCATCTCAATATAATTTATAGAACCCACCTTATGTGATTTCGCAATGGATTGGCGTACATGGTTAGTATGCGCTCGGTCAAGAATGGCACATCAGGATTCTGGAGGTCTATTTTGGCTATTTGTTGATTGATGTATTCCTGGAATTTTTCCTTTTCTTCCTGTGTATATTTGTCAGAATATTGCTGCGAATCGTCCAATAAATCCAAGGCTATGTAATTGCACGGATAAATCCTGTAGTTCCTATGAATCTCGGCATCGATATGCGCTGCCACAGCATTGAAAAAATCTGTCTTCGGCATATTGTCGGGCAGTTGCCGCAACCATTCATCAATACACTCTGCAATGTGATAATGAATGTGCCCTTTGTAACCGAACATTCCCGTTTTCATACTGAGAGCATCATCCTGACGTGTTTTTTTGTATTCGGCATTGTCGCGCTTGAGCTGGAACTCCTTTGCTTTCAGGTAATCGCATGGGTCGTATTCATAGGAAATAGCCGTAGGACAAAGATGCAAGTCTGCCAGTCGTTCTTTCAAACTGCCCTCACCACCCATGCACATCATTTTCAGTATCGACGCCTGTGTGAGGTCGTTGCTATCCTTTGCCCGCCCTTCACGCTGGGCTATCCAAATGTTTTCATGTTTCTGGTTTATGGAAAAATGCATGTAATCAGACAGCAGTTTGCTGCTGACAAGGAAGTCGCGGGGACTGAGACTGCGCCGTACGATAAATGCCTTACTGAGTCGGACAATATGTTCCACCCATGGATGAACGAGGAGATTGTCGCCTATTGCTATTTCCACGGTCGTCCCACATTTTGCATCAACAAGTAGCATTGCCAACAGAGCAGAATCAAGTATTATGTCGCGGTGGTTGCTGATAAATGTGTAGCGTTTTTTAAAATCAACTTCGCTATCCATATCGAATCCTTTGCCACATTTTGCAAGAATGCGCTGGAGGAAAGGATGGATAAACCTGACTTCATATTCGTATCCACTCTTGCATTTGCGCAATTCTTTTTCAAGTTCATCATGGCATACTCCAGGATAAAGCATGTCTAATACACCATGAAACATAGGGTCGGCAAACAGTTTGTCATAGACTTCCTGAAGCTCTTCTGGCTCGTATGGCCTAATTTCATCAAATTTATTCGGTATTTTCATATTTTACAATTATAAAAACAGCCAATCTACTTCATCACTACCTCCACCTATCATCGCATCTCGTGGTGCAAGGTTTGTTGATGTGAAACCTGCTACCATGATTATGCCTTTTGGCAAATTGATAACATGATGACCAGCAGGAAAATGGTATGAATGGATGTTTACATTTGGCATTTTTGTTATTGAAATGGCATTTGTAATCACAGGTTCTGCCTGTCCGTATTCGTTTCCACTTGCATCGACTTCGAGTTTTGGTGGTGAAGCAAACTTGTTCTGATCATCTACAAAGAAGCCCACAAGCATCTGAACAGGTTCATTGCAGGTGAAATCCACCGTTATTCCATTTATTCTTGCCGTATCGCGGTTCAGGACTAACGCTTCAAGTCCTTCCAACTCTGGTGCTACGGAATCAACCACCTCATCACGCCCCTCATAGAGCAATGCCCCTTTTTTCAATGGCACAAGAGAGTAAGGGGTTGAGGTTTTGAGGTTTTGAGGTTTTGAGGTTTTAAGGTTGTACGGGGGATTTTTCGATTTTTCGATTTTTCGATTTTTCGATTTTGAGTCATCGTCAGAGTTAGAGTCAGAGTCATCGTCAGAGTCATCGTCAGTAGTCATCGTCAGTTTTGCAATATTTTTCTTCAGGTTGACTAATTCGCCCTCATAGACAGGCAGCATTTCTTCCCAAGTCTTGAATTTTCCATTATCTCCTCCCACAGGTATTCTGCGCTGGGATGTCTGCATGGAATTGGCATAGAGATAAGTTTCTTTGGTGGCTTTTACCAAATCTTTCCATTTTGCGTTGCTCTGTTCAAGCAGCGGAATGGCTTTTTCAAGGTATGAAATGTCTTTGCTCCACTTATAGTTTAACACTTGTTGTGCAGCAAGCACCTTATAGCGGAACGATTCAGCAAATAGACGGTAACAAGTAATATCGTTGACCAAACGGAGAAATTCTTCTTTATTCTTGGTAACATCAGCCAACACGGCTTGAATGAAGTCAGAAGCCTTGCTTCCATGCTCCACACATTGACTCACAATATCAAGAGGTAATTCTCCTGTGTGTGCACTGTGTTTCCATTCTTTTTCCACATACTCTATCAGCTTTTCGCCCTCTGGACCACAACTTTCATAGAATCCTGGATAGATAGTGTATTTATAAGGATTCACAAGTTCTGTCATTTTCATTCCTAACAGCAAAGTCTGCCTGTTGCCCTCTGTGATTCCGAACCTACGGATAAGCTTTGGGGCAATTTCACCACTTTCATTGTATGCTGATAGTATTTTTGATGCTGATTGCTCCGAACATCCATAATAATCAGCCAGAACCTTTTTCCAGTATGAGGTTTCTTCTGAGGAAGCCTCTGGGGTTTCTTTTTTCCATGAATAGCGTCCCCAGGCACTATACCACATCCAGTCTCTGTCGATTTGCAGAAGACGACCATTTTGACTCTGACTACTGATTTTATCGGCAGAATATGGCCAGTCCCAATAGCTTGACTGAGGATAGAGATGCAGTCCGTTTGCATGATGCACTTCATGCATAGCCTTTACCGTTTTCTGCACGAATGCAGGTGAACTCCAACGCCATGGTTCAAGGTTGGCAAGAATATGAACGTTGCTGATGTGTACTGGTGCAGCCGCAGCCAACTGGCGATGAGTTTCTGCCCAAGGTCCGCGAGGCTCGTAGGTGGTAAGACTTTCGCCTGTATATTTCGACATGGTGTAGATGTTCTTGTATAAAGGCAAAGATGCTGCAAGCACTTTAGGACCATCTGTGTCGTGAGATCTGAGAATAATTGGTGGCTCATCGGTACGGTTTGACGCTTTAAGCCCATCACGAATACCAGGAATGATTGTCTCTGTCATCCATTTTATATCCGTATCAATACCATTCATAGCCTCACCAAGGCAAATAAGCAAGCCTACATTTGGGTATTTCTCTATAAAGGCAGAGATGCTCTTTCGTGTGTAGTCGCTTATAAGTGGAGTAATCGGACGGTTCCTGTCCTGTGTTTTTATGCCATAATGGTCGGCAAAAGGTTTTGAGACGATGATATTATAAAACATCTGAACAACCATGATGCCTCTCTTGGAAGCTTCGGCAGTAAGAAAAGAAAAAATTTCCTGATTCTTGGCCATCGTGGCATCATCAACTTCTGGTGCAAAAGGATAATCTTTAAGTTTCACCAATGAAGCAAACGGATGCCCGTTCCAGAGAAACACAGTATTAAAATTGCTGGCTGCAAGCATGTCGAGATAGCGAATCCACAATTGCTTGTCGTAGAACCAAGGAAAATTTTCTGGTGTATATGGGTATTCATATACCTTATGACCAGGCAGATAGACAGTCTTCTGAAGCCCGAGGCAAGTGCCACGAATCTTCATCCCTGGAGCCTCAGAAATTGTTTTTTGCAATTTTATATTGCCATTCAGAAGATAATATTCCTTCAACTTATTGGCACCGTAGATACACCCATTACCATCAGCGCCCGTGATAATTACCTTGCTTCCCTTGCGGCTGATGCTGAACGACTCTGGCTGCTGACACTTCGACAGGCTCAGGGCAGGCTCATGTCTTAACTCCTTTAACTCCTTAACTCCACAATTTAACTCTTTCTGCTCAATCACAATCTTTCCAGGAATGCCCTGCAAGATGGATGCAGCATATTCAGCTTGTGGGGATTTAGCCTTTACTATGACAGTTGCAAAGCAAGCAACAGCCAACATCTGACAACTAATAACAAATAGTAATCGTTTCATTTTCAGGTATTTCTTTAGTTATATTTCCTATATGCAATTTACCATTACCGCCTGTGCTGAATATGGTAATTGTCTTTCTGTCCATCCGTATGTGTATTTTGCCGAATGGAGTTGGCACATCGCCCTCCATCCATTCCAAACCGCCTAACGATGGGCGTATCTCATACTCTTGATAGCCAGGTTTGAGTGGTTTTATTCCAAGATAATATTTGCCCAACAGATAGATAGGGCTTGCGCCCCATGCATGACAAAGTGATTTTCCGTATGGTCTGCCATACATGGCGAGATGCTCTTTTCCTTTATCAGATGGATTGTATTTCTCCCAAAAAGAAGTAGCACCTTCTTTGAGCATTCCGCCCCAATATGATTTTATTTCTGGAAGAACCTCGTCATGCATTCCCATCAGGCAGAGTGCTTCCAATTCATAGAAACGCATGTAAGGAGTGGTTATGGCTTCCACATCATTATTCAGCATCACATGATGCAAAATATCTTTTTTGCGTTCTTCATCAACATAGTCATAAATTATGGCAAACATGTTTGGAAACTTTGTCACCATATTATTCAGATTGCCATCCTCAATATTGTGTAAGAAAGCATGCTTTTCGTCGCTCCAGAATGTTTTAGAAAAAATTTCTTTCAACGATTTTGCCAAGACGGAATATCTTTCAGAATCTATGGTTTCATCGCATATTTCTGCACACAGATGCATGGTTTCAAGCGACTTGCAAAACAGAATCTGTTCAAAGCACATCACACCGCGTTTGTGCATCGGGAAATCCACCCAGTCAACAAAAATCCAATCGTCGGGCTGTCCCTCAGCCATTCCGTCACTATCTGTTCTGCCAAGGCAATAGTCCATGAGAGTCTTCATCTTAGGATACATTTCCTTGACAAATGCCTTGTCGCCAGAATAAAGATAATAGTCGTAAATACCATTGAACCAATAAAAAGTGTAGTCCATAATGGTATTAATGTGAGCAGTTACAGGGTCTTTGCCACGAAGCAGACGTATGGTGCGCTTTACGCATTCTGAATCAAAAAACAGATAATAGTTCATTAGGAAACTCTGAACAGCATCACCACTCCACACCCATCTGTCGCGCTTTATGCCATCCATAAAAAATTCACGAGTAGTAAGATGAATAGTGTATGCAGCAATATCCCAAATCTTATTTATTTCGTCATCGCTACAGCGGAAAGAACCACAATATTCCTCTGGCAAATATTCATACAACATGGAAACATCACCTATTTCAACATCAGAGCCATACTCTAACATCACATAGCGGAAAGCTTTTGAATTTGGTAGAGTATGGCTTGTATTGATTGAATCATCTACCAGTATTTTGTCTAAGGTTTCACAATATTCTTTGTCCTGTGCTTCTTCGATACTTTCTCCATAATAAATGTCAACAAGACCTTTGCCGATAATGTTTTCTAATACTATGTATCCGAATGTTTCTTTACCAAAGTCGTATATAACGGCATTGTGACCTAAGACCTTTTTCTCAACTGGCAGTTCCTTCCTTAGACTTAGTTTAAAAGATGATGGGGGAGTGTCAGGAGTATCAAAAATCCAACATGCAGCAGGAACATAAACCCCAGAACCATGGGCAACACCATTTTCATCAATCCAAATCTTGTCTTCGTACGTCACTAACCAATCTGAATTGGAAAAGATTGTTTCTCCGCTGACATAAATTGCAGGAGGTGTTGACTGGTTTATCACCTTTATGTTGAGCAAATGCTCTCCTTCTGGAATAGTCACAAACTCAGGCATACCAAATACCTTCACTCCGTCTATTGCAACATTGTATTCGCCTTCAACATAGATAGTTATTTGCTCGGGGATTTTCAGGTCTGTTTTCGTACTGAACTCAACCATAGGATAATGGCTGTCTTGTTTCCAGAATGGTGGGAAAATAGCTCCCCGTTCTGTTCTGCGGTTATTGAAGATATTGCCTATCCAGATTTCAAAATCCCCAGGATACCATATCCATTTAGATTTGTTGGTAATCATTATATTGCGGTTATACGGTTTTGCGGTTATAGGTTGTAGGTTGTAGATTAAATTGTAAAATTAATAAAATCGTAAATAAATTATAAATCTGTGAATCAATGGTTATTGAAAAACAGATAGAAGCCAACCATTACTACTGCCAAGAGTGTCCAAGCAACTATTGTTCCGATAGAACTTTTTTTCTTAATGGTTTTCATTTCTTCGTGCTGCTCGTCTTTACCAAACAGACTTACAAGTATCATTGTGATAATCAACACACAGAATATCAGGAACGACAACATTCCAAAATGCATGTACTGATTGCCTTCTACTATCCAAAGATAAATAATACCTGTACCGATGCTGAATACCGTTCCTGCGGTGAGAATGATATTGGCTGCAAATGTTGTGCAACGCTTCCAGAATACACCCATAAGGAATACTGCTGCCATTGGTGGAGCAATGAAACTCAATACAGACTGGAACACATTAAACAAGTCCATGTTCCTGATGTTATCAATTGCTATTGTGATGATAATTGAAATAAGTGCACCGACAATGGTAACAATCTGACCTGTTTTTATTATCTCCTTTGTGGTTGCTGAAGGTTTGAATTTCTTCACATAAATATCCATTGTGAACACCGTGCTAAGAGCATTCAGGGCACTACCTATCGTACTTACAAGTGATGCCACAAGGACAGCCATTACCAGTCCGACCATTCCCATAGGGAAAAGATTAGTTACAAGAGTCATATAAGCATCGTCTTGGCGGACTTCCATTGTACCGAAAAATCCAGTCTTTGCCAATGCAAAACATACAACACCAGGGATAATGTATATGGCTACGTCGAGTATCTTTAACCAGCCTGTGAAATTAGCACCCTTCTGACCTTCCTTCAGATTCTTTGCTGCAAGTACTGGCTGCACCATGCTCTGGTCTGTACACCAGAACCAAAGTCCCGAAACAATATATCCCAATAATATAGGCAGCCAAGGATAATCAGGATGGTCATTAGGCAACCATAAGTTCCAATAGCTGCTTGGCACAACATCAGGATCTGCTAATGTTTTTATGCCACCGATGAAACTATTGTGACCAAGATAGTAGATTCCAACTATGGTAAGTGCTGCTGAAACTACAATGAGCAAAATCATCTGATATACATTAGTATAGGCAACAGCCTTTAATCCTCCCAATATTGTGAAAAATGCCGAGATAAGTAATAGCATCAGTGCAGATGCCCACATTGGAATGCCAAATACCTGACGTATGAGTATTCCACCAGCAAATAATGTAAGTGCAAGCCATGAAATAAGAATGGTAACAATGGTGTACCATGCAAGCATGTTTCTCGTTGATTGCCCGAAGCGCTTGCCCATAAATTCAGGTAGGGTGGAAATCTTTTCTCCAAGATACCGCGGAGCGAAAACAAATGCCAGTAGCCCAATGAATATAAAAGCATACCAAGCATAATTACCAGATACTACACCTGTAGCAAAGCCTGCACTGGCAGAGGCTATCAGCATTGAAGGACCTACATTAGTTCCCCACATGGAAAAACCAATCTGGTACCATTTCAAGGAATGATTTGCAAGAAAAAGATTATCTTCTTTCTTCTTTTTTGAACTTGCCCACATGCCTATTATTATCAAAACTACAAAATAGGCAATCAGGATGCCCCAATCTAATACATCGAATCTTATTGAATTATTCATAATTTATGGTTTTTTTCGATTTTTCGATTTTTCGATTTTGAGTCATCGTTATCGTAGCGAAGCGTATCGTTATCGTTGATTTATCAGTTTCTTTGCCAAAGCAACGGCTGAATTAGCATTGTCACTATATCCATTTGCGCCGATTTCATCGGAATATTCTTGAGTGACAGGTGCTCCGCCTATCATTATCTTGACCTTGTCTCTTAATCCTGCATTTTCAACAGCTTTTATGACTTCTTTCATGTATGTCATCGTGGTGGTAAGCAAAGCACTCATACAGATTATATCAGCATTGTTTTTCTTAACCTCGTCAACAAATTTTTCGGCAGTTACATCAACACCTATATTTATGACTTCAAATCCGCAGCCTTCAAGCATGGAAGCAACAAGATTCTTGCCAATATCGTGGAGGTCTCCCTTTACCGTACCTATAACTATCTTGCCTAATGAAACTGTCTCTTTGCCAGCCATCAATGGTTTCAGAATTTCGAGTGCAGCTTTCATGGCACGGGCTGACATAAGCAACTGTGGAACAAACGCTGTACCTTCTTCAAATTGTTTGCCAATTTCACTCATGGCAGTCACCATCTTGGTGTTTATAATCTCTTGCGGATCAGCATTCTGCTCTAATAATGCCTTTGCTGCATCTATTGCTTCAGGAGCTTTACCTTTCACTATCGATTCAAACAGAGGTGATACTTCTTCATCAACTTTTTCTAATGACTTTTCGTCTTCTTCAACAGGTTCTGGAACAACTGTAGCCGTTGAACTTGAAAGACGTTTTCTTGGAGAAACAAATATGTCGCTATCAACCTTTACAAGTTTTGCTATTTCCCGAATGTGAGTATCATCTGTTCCACAGCAACCTCCAATTATGTTTACCAGATGTTCATCAACTAAAGGCCACATGATTTTCTGCATCATTTTTGGTGTCTGTTCATAACAGCCATCCTTGTCTGGGAGTCCTGCATTTGGAAAAGCTATTACATATTGTGGAACATGAACTGATATTTTCCTCAAGAATGGAGTCATCTGTTCTGCACCAAATGAGCAATTGAGCCCTACTGCAAATACTGGCTCATCTTTCATTTGAATCATATACTTCAGCAAATCCTGACCAAGCATATTAAATCCCTTAGGATCTTTCATAGTAAAGCTCATTATAAAAGGAATCTTGCTTCCTGTCTTTTTATAGGCTTCAAGTGCTGTCTGCGCATTTTCAACATCAAAAATAGTCAAGGCAAGCAGACAATCTACACCACCTTCTATCAAGGTAGTAATCTGCTCATAATAAGCATCAAAAAGTTCTACTTTGGTAATATCATTCAAAGATACACATTTCGAAGTAGGACCAACTGCCCCTGCAACAAATATTGGTTTTTCTGGTGTAGAATATAATCCAGCCATACCTCTTGCAATAGCACATGCTGCAATGTTTATGTCGTGTACCATTTTTTCCATTCCAAAACCTTTCAATGATACACGTTGGGCATTGAAAGTATGCGTGGTGATTATATCTGCACCTGCTTCTATAAAACGCCTGTGAACATCGGCACAAATGCCTGGATTTGTGATATTCAGCAAGTCATTACATCCTTTTAATTCACCATTGAAATTGGCAAATACAGTTCCTCTGAACTCCTCTTCAGTAAGTTTATATTGCTGAATAGTAGTACCTTGCGCACCATCAAGCACAAGAATTCTTTTTTGCATTTCGCTTTCAATGGATTTTTTCTGGCCAGTTAATTGTCTGGATTCTAAATGACCATCTTTGCCACAGCAGCAACCTGTTGTTTTAAATGATTCTACAATTTCCATAGCTTTTTCTACTTCGTTTTCGTTTTGAAAGTCAACCTCAAGATGCACTCCATCGGTTCCGATATTTTCTAATAATGGTTTTATTTCGTCAACCGCCAGATGACAAGCCATTACTGACTTTCCTGAATTTAATATTTTCCTATATAGTTCATACCATTTAGGAGAACCGCCTTGAGGTTCACCCACTCCAGGAGTCCATTGTATGGCATTTAATTCTTTTATTTCCAATAATGATGGTAAATGGTGCAAAGCTCCTACACCATCAAGATGGTATAATGTATAAGGTATTTTTTCGCATTGTTCATGTATGTATGGCTGCACAAAACGTCGATAATCTTCAACACTTATCATTGTGGAAATGTCACATTGAAGTTTAGTTACCTTATCTGGTGCCCATAATGAAAAATAGCAAAAAGCCATTTCGTTGCCTTCACGGATAATCTCATACAGCTCGTCGAACACATGAAAATAAATGTCGTTTATCTTTTGAACTTGTTTCTCAACGGTTTCAGGTTTCATTGCCAAGTCGAGCAATACCTTATCAGTACCTTTCATCGCAGCAAGGACATCAAGTCCCTCCATTAAATCAGGCATTCCGACATAATAATGACCTTTTGATTTTACCTTGCATAATTTCAATAATTGCTTGTGCAAAAGATAGTTGGGATGATTTGGAGAAAATTCAAAATCATCTCTGTAATTAGGGTCAGGATGAATCCATATTGTATCATCACCACCTTCAAATCTTCCACCAAGAATTGCAGCCAAGGAACCAGGACCAAGCTGGGTGTTTGCAACAGGAAGAATATCAGCCTTCAGGCAACTATGTGCAACGTAATAGTCAAGATGGTCAGATCTCCAGTCAGCATCAAACCATTTTTGATAGTTTCCTTTTGGTGCTGGTGGCATAGGTGCATTTGAATGTGGGGTAACACCATCTTGAAAATGTTCCCACATGTTCAGCACTATTCCTTTGCCATTCCACCAATTTATGTAGTGCTGCTTAGTCTGTTCTAAATTATTTTTCCAAGTATGCATTTAGTTTATGGGTTATTATGGTTGAGGATTGAGCATTATTAATTATTAATTATTAATTATTAATTATGCATCGCATATCCCGTAAAATCATCATTTATTATTAACCATTCTGCTGCATTTATATCCATTTCATCGGTATTTTCTACATGTTTAGGATATATAGGTATTTTTGCACCTTTTCTGACATACACTGGCATAACCTGCAAGGAAATGTTTTCTTTATGAATCCATTTTCCATCAGAAACTGTTATATTTTCACCATTAAAGAAATCCACCCATTCACCTTTTGGAAGATAAATATCTCGCGTATTTTCACTATTCATTACAGGTGCTACAAGAAAATCATCACCAAAATAATATTCATCATCAATATGCCAGCAGACTTTATCTTCTGGATGATGATAAATTAATGCCTGCAATAACGTTGAACCCGTGCAAGTTGCTTTTTTACTTTCCTGAACAATATAAGGTATCAGAGCATAACGCAGATTCCACCATTTTTTTATTATTTCTGCTACATTAGGATAATGCCACGGCTCACGTTTATTTGTTCCGTGGTAGCGAATATGCGATGTAAACACACCAAATTGAGTCCAACGTACATATACATCGTCGCTTACAACAGAGTTCATAAAGTTCGGTAGAGTATGAAAACCTGGAACATCATGACTCCAAAAGGCAAATCCTGAAAGATTCAGATGAAGTCCACCTTTTAATGAACCCGCCATGCCATCCCATGAAGAACAACTGTCACCACCCCAATGTAAAGGATAACGATGACATCCTGCCCATCCTGCTCTTGACCAAACAATACCTTCACCAGTTATTTTTTTTGTAACGTCATATATTGCTTTCTGATACAACAATGCATATATATTATTAAGTAATTCAGGTTTCATTCCATAATAATCAGCATTCATGTGAATATTTTCGCCAAAATCGGCTTTTATACATTTCACACCCATAGCAAGCAGATTTTTCAAAAGGCTCTGATACCATTCAACTGCTTCTGGATTAGTAAAATCAATAGTCCCTGCATAATCCAAATTTGAAAAGTTTGATCCTTCGCGTGCCTGGATTTTTGTTAATGGGGCAATATAATCATTTGCAGTTGCTTCATCTATTTGTTCTGCATTATCTGCTATATAAGGTAATTGCCACAATGAGATTTTAAAACCTTTTTCTAAAAGATTCTGAATAAATTCTTTTGGATTAGGAAAACGTTCTTTATTGAATTTCCATTCACAAAGCCAGTCAGTCTTAAACCATCCTGTGTCGAGATGAATCACATCACAAGGATAATGTTCCTGTCTCAGTCTGTTGCATATCTCATTTACTTCATCTGCAGAAAAATACGTCATTCTGCTCATCCACACTCCAAAACTCCAAAGAGGAGGCATTGATGGATAACCTGTCAAATCTCTATATCCACGTATAATTTCTTCTACAGATTTGCCAGCAATCAAAAAAACATCTAATTTTGCATGATTACTTAAAAATTGAACAGAACGAGTGCTTTGCCCTGCAAGCGACAGTTTACAATAAGAACTTGTATTATAAAAACATCCATACATTCTGCTTGAAATATAAAATGGAATATTTTTATATGTTCTACGATTATTCACCCCTTGACCATCCTGATTTTTTAAATAAAAAGTCTGACCACTAAGATCCATTTTCATAAATCTTTCTCCTGTTCCTACAAAACATTCATCTGATTTACATTCAAATGATATTGTAGCCCTTTCATTATAATTATCTGTTTTACAAAAAGCAACAGGAAGAGCATCGTAACGAGGAGGAGAAAAATGATCGTATGAAGAAAGTCTTATTTCTTTCTCGCCATCTGGAAATAATCTCAAATCAAATGTTTCTTGTGGATCAGGCAATAAATCACTCCATCTGTCCAATTTTGGCTCATGAGTATTGATTATTGCACGCCTTTTTCCATCTTTTGAATATATTGCCCAACCATCTGATTTATTTGAATTTTCCGAGCCAAGCTTTATTACTGAAAGTGGCTGCTTTTTTAAAGTTTTATTTATTTGGAGTATTTCAGATTTATCAGATATTTTATATTCTTCATCCGTAAAATCTGCATAAATGCGTAAAATATTATCATTATATTGTCTCAGAATAATAGTATAAATTTCTTTTTTATATCCAAAATCCGCTTGCATCTCATTACTGAGAACTTGCTTTTGAAAAGGCACATCTATATATATATCACCATTTTTCTCATATATTTTCTGAGCACTACAGGATTTCCATAATGATTCATTCTTTTTTAAATCAGAATCAAAATCCATAAAATCAAATAGATGATAATTTGTAATTTCCATATATAAATTTATTTGTCGAAAACGTTTATATTTGCATTTTCCCCATTGTTTTCCCAAATTATATTCGGGCCTGGCTTATTATCACCAAACTTATTTTCTGGACACCAATTATTTTTTATTGTATATCCATCTGTTGCCTCATCCAAATAAATATAAAATCCACGATCATTTGTTGTATATGGCGAATTTCCTATTTTATTTATATAATTGTTTTCAATAGAGGAATTAGGTTGATTACTCAGCGTATAAATTCCACCTGCATCATATAACATTTTAGCAAAATTTGTAACTGAATTGTTTTTTATATGATTGTCGCACATTCCAGTAAAATGAGAAGTCCATCCCCAACCTATACAAATACCAGAATAATTAACATTATCTATCTTGTTATTTTCAATATTTGTATGTCTTACATAGCCTGCAGCTATGCCTGTTGCACCCCAATCCTCATTTGTTGCATCGGTAATAATATTACTTTTAATATTTATATTCTCTGTAAATTCATTATCTGGAATTATTATAGGATTATGCACTTCAGTTGCGCCCTCACCAAATGAGCCTGCCATTATTGCCGTTCCACCTATATCCGAAAATTTATTATTTAATATGCTACTATTCTTTACTCCTTTTCCAAAATCCAAAGCTGTTCCACTTAAATGATTAAAATTGCAGTTTTGTATTTTAATGTTTTCTGCCCATTCTACTGAAACTGCTGCCACAGGACGTTCTATCCAAGCTTGATTTTCAAGATTTTTATTCCAAGGAAGTCCTGCTTCATGCAATTTATATGCTTCAGTCACAGCAAATCCACCTTGAAGTGTGACAAGTCCTTTTTCTGATGGACGTTTCCACGCACAATATTCAAAAGTGATTCCATCAATAACTATATTTTTGACTTTTCCTAATGAAGAACCTTCTATTTTTAAAAGATTTTCCAATTCTGCACAGCAAAACTCGTCATTACTTATATTTTCATTATTTGCCAATTTATAAAAAATACAATTATTTTCGTCTTGATACCATTCTCCAGGTTCATCTAACAAATAAATGGAATTTTGCAGACAATAAGAACTGCTGCCTTTTTCACCATTTATTATTGGCTGTGGCCAAGGATGCAGAAATTCTAAATGACTTTCAGGTTCGCAGAAATATAATTTAGTTATATTGCCTTCTATTTTATAATTTTCTATTCTTAATATTGCTATTGCCCAACGCTGATGAATCAATATTTCAAGTTGATCATCTTTATCATATTCAAGCAAAAATTTTGGCGTAGGAATTGAAATTGTTCTTTCTTCTGTATTGAAATCCAAAATTCTATCAAGTTCATATTTTTTAAACTGATTAGAACGCAATTGCTTTTTTCCGTTTTTCCACAATTGACGGATAGCTAATAAATTATTGCTGTCCTTACATTTAGGAGCCCATGAAATCCATAAATTAGATGAATTTTCATGTTCCCAATCATTTAAAATTCTTTTACTGCTTATTTTTGCTGATTTTCCAGCAGCACTTTTAATTATTAAAGGATATTTCTCTGTTCCACTATCCTCTGGACGTAATATTAAAGGTTCATTTAAAATATATTCGTCACCCTCTAATATTATGTTTATTATGGAATCTTTACCTAATCGACGCAAATTACGGGCTTTTTGAATAGCTTCATAAATGCTGCTATTAGGCTTGACATAAATATTTCCTGATTTTGCTTGTACAAATGAAAATAAAAGCAATAAAATTATAAATGACTTTTTCATGCCACAAAATTATTACTTTTTTTCCACATTATATATATATATGCAAAAAATTAACTAAATTTCCCTAAAATTTAGTTTTTATGTGAAATTTTGATTTTATCAAGACTTAATTCTATTGAGTTGCTCTTATTTTTCTTATTTATTTTAT
>JAZLKO010000107.1:0-21661 GCA_045597685.1 Prevotella sp. | reverse complement strand
AACTCTCTGCCATATACTCCCTGCTGGACATAAACCCTCATCCACTCGGAAAGGTAAAATCTGTGGTGCACAAAAAATTACATCAAAAAAATCCGCCTCCTGAGAAACAGGGAGTTACATGACGGATAACTGCAATGTGGGGTAAACGAAAACAAAAACAAAAACTTTCTGTTACGATGACCTGTTTATTATTAACGGACGTTGCTCCGTGTTATTTTTTGAAATATCAACGGAATGTTGGCGAAAGGTTTCTATTTTACAATGACAAAGCCACCATTGTGGAGAATGGTGAGTTTGACTTTCTTTGGATTCTTGATTTTTAATGTGGTCTTTTCTGGTTCGCGGTCTTTGCGGTCGCTGTAGAGTGTGACGGTCTGCCCCGGTTGGATGATTTTACTCAAATCGAGCTGAAGTGTTTTGCTCTCTGCTTCAGCATTGGTGCCTGCAATGTACCATGTGTCGGTATTCTGACGGGCAAGCACAACGTATTTGCCAGGATAGCCATCGATGAAGAGTGTTTTTTTCCAAGTGGTTGGCACGGACTTCATAAAGTCAATGCTTATTTCTGGCGCACCGCCTTGGCGGAATGGCTGAAGATTTTCAGGAGTGATGGCAAAATTTTGTATTGGGTTCTGGAAGAGAACGGCTTGCGCCATCTCGTGGCAGTCGGTCGTCTTGCGGAGATTGCCTCTTTGGTTTCCCCTACCAAGATGACGATTGAGGAAAGAACCTCCCCATTCCATGCATCCTACGGTGTTGCGAATGAAAGGATGTGTGGCTGTGGCACGTGCTTCCTCGTCGCAAGCGTTTTGGTTGAATACCATGTTTTCGGATGCCAATACGGCTTCGCTACCAGAATAATTAGGATACATGCGCTCCCATCCGCGTGGAAGTGTGCAGCCATGCACGATGACCATCAGTCCGTTGTCGTTGGCATCGCTGAACAATTCTTCGTAAAGGCGTATGGTTTCCTGCTTGTCACCTCCCCAGAAATCCACCTTGATGCCTTTTACGCCGATGCGTTTCATCCAGCGCATTTTTTCCTTTCTGATGATGGAATTGTCCATGCAGTTGATAGGGGATTGCTGGATATCGTTCCAATAGCCAGAACTGCTCCACCAGAGAAATACGTCAACGTTTTTGCTATGGGCTAATCTGACAAGTTCTTCCATCTTGTCGTAGCCGATATTCTGATCCCATCCTGCATCGATGAGGATGTATTTGTAGTTCATTTGCTGTGCAAGATTGATGAAAGCGACCTGATCATTCCAGTTCATGCTTGCATCCTGCCAGACAATCCAGCTCCACGTGCTTTTACCGTAGGCTTTGCCATTTGCCAATTCTGGGTTGATAGGGTAGTGCTCCTTGACTGTGTTCCATGGTGCAGTGGTTTCGACGATTGGCTTTAGAGAAGTACCGATTGTAATTGTGCGCCAAGGTGTAGAACCAGGAAGTGCAAATGCGGGGGCTACTGTTCCGTTGCCATTGTTCTCTTCAGGCATAGGGAACTCAACCGTATAGAGGTTGCCTTCCTTGCAGTCGCTCAAACGGCAGCCGCAATAACGGCTATCGACTCCAGTTTCGCTCACAAGTGCCCAAGCTGATGGTGCTCCCTGTGTGTCACAAATTTTGAACAGGCAAGGGAAAGTGTAGCCTCTGCCGTAACCAGACTTTTTGGACATAGGTTCGTCATAGCCGTAGCTCTCCTCATAACTTGGTTTAGAACGTTTCCAGCCAATCATTGCAAAACTTTGTGGAGTGAGGAAAGTGGAAGTGCTGTCGGGAAAGCGGAAACCTGTTGTCTCTTTTTCGATGCGGATGCTGCTTCGGTCGTTGATGCGCGGCAATTCATAACGAAAAGCAATGTCGTTGTTGCTTACGTGGAAAACGATGTCAATCTGCTGAGATTGTTTGTTTTTGATTTTGAAGGTCAATACATTAGAGGTGTAATTGACTTGTTCGACCTTGCATTGGTAAAGCGTGTAGTTGTCAGAGTAGGCAGACGTTTTTGCATCGACAAAAGTCATGTCCTTGCTAAAATCGCCCTCGTTTGACAGGAAACCTAAAGGCGAGTTGAGGATGACAGGCAACTTGTCGTAAATAACTGAATAGACAGGTTTACCGTTGATTACTTCAATATTTACTGCGAGTCGCTTGTCTGGACTCATTACCTCTGTGGCTGACGCACAGAATACGCTGCATAAGGATGCTAATATAAAAATAAAACGTTTCATGTAGCAAAAGTAATAAACGATGACGAAAACAGAACCAAAAAAGTGACGAAAACAAAAATGGATGAGGAAAATTGTTAAAAAAATATAAATCCCTAACCTCTAATCTCTAACCTCTAACCTTTTTTATTACCTTTGCAGCCCGATTTTGAAATGTAAAAAAGTAACTTGGTATCATCCTAAGTAGAAAAGAAAAAATTATGAAAAAAGGACTTCATCCAGAAAACTATCGCCCAGTAGTATTCAAAGATATGAGTAATGGCGATATGTTCCTTACAAAATCAACATGCAACAGTAAGGAAACAATTGAATTTGAAGGTGAGACTTATCCTCTCATCAAAGTGGAAATTTCAAGTAGTTCTCACCCGTTCTATACAGGTAAGAGTAAGCTTGTCGATACAGCTGGTCGTGTGGATAAATTCTTGAGCCGTTACGCAAAGGTTCAGAAGAAGTAATTCTTCAGATGAGTTTTGAAAATGCGGTCTGTTGAAAAGCAATTTGCAAGACCATAAGAAGGGGCTTTTTTAAGCTTCTTCTTTTTTATCGCGGTTATTTAAGTTAATTATTCTTAAATAATCTCAAAATAATTTTAAAATATGCTTTTTTGCCTATTATTTTATATTAGGTGAAGAAATTTTTGTACCTTTGCAGCCCAAAAGCGCGCAATGCGGTTTAAAGACTGATTATTATAATATTAAATATAAACAAAAAAATTAATTACAATGCCTACTATTCAACAATTAGTAAGAAAAGGCAGAAAGGTGTTGGTAGAAAAAAGTAAGTCACCTGCTTTGGACAGTTGTCCACAGCGTCGCGGTGTTTGCGTACGTGTCTATACAACAACTCCTAAGAAGCCAAATTCGGCGATGAGAAAAGTCGCCCGTGTTAGATTGACCAACCAGAAGGAAGTAAACTCTTACATTCCTGGAGAAGGTCATAATTTGCAGGAACACTCAATCGTGTTAGTTCGTGGCGGTCGTGTTAAGGATCTCCCAGGTGTACGTTATCACATTGTTCGCGGTACATTGGATACTGCTGGTGTAGAAGGTCGTACGCAGCGTCGTTCAAAGTATGGAGCTAAACGTCCAAAGAAGTAAGCTCCAGTCTTTAAAGAAAACGAGTTTTTATTAAGAAGGCTTGACCGACGATACACCGAAGACAATCGAATTTGTTCGAATTGTTAGGTAAAAGGAAGAAAAGCCGCGAAAAGGGTTAAGGCTTAAAAGCCGTAAAACCTACAATTTTAAAAAAAAGTGTTTTGCTGGTATTGTTACAGAGGTTGAGTAAATTTCATGTGAGAAATTGAAGCAAGCAAAAACAACAACCAGTTTTAATTAAAAAAAATTATGAGAAAAGCAAAACCAAAGAAGAGAGTGATCTTGCCAGATCCAGTCTTCAACGACCAGAAGGTCTCAAAATTCGTGAATCATCTGATGTATGATGGTAAAAAGAATACATCATACGAAATCTTTTACGCAGCATTAAAGAATGTAGAGAGCAAAATGGGTGATACAGGTAAATCTGCACTCGAAATATGGAAACAGGCTCTTGATAACATTACTCCACAGGTAGAGGTTAAGTCTCGCCGTATTGGTGGTGCAACATTTCAGGTTCCTACTGAAATCCGTCCAGATCGCAAACAAAGTATTTGCATGAAGAACATGATTAACTTTGCACGCAAGCGCGGTGGTAAGACAATGGCCGACAAACTTGCTGCTGAGATAATGGACGCATACAACAATCAGGGTGGTGCTTACAAGCGTAAGGAAGATATGCACCGTATGGCTGTGGCCAACCGTGCATTTGCACACTTCAGATTCTAAGAGCGCAGGAATGTTCTATATATATTAAATAGGTGTAGGAAATTAGGTATTATTGATGGTAAAACAGGATTTACATTTGACGCGTAATATTGGTATCATGGCTCATATTGATGCCGGAAAGACTACAACGTCGGAGCGCATACTTTTCTATACGGGAAAGACTCACAAGATAGGTGAGGTTCATGATGGTGCTGCAACGATGGACTGGATGGCTCAGGAGCAGGAAAGAGGTATCACTATTACATCGGCTGCAACCACGTGCTATTGGGAGTGGAATGGTAAAAAATTCAAGATTAATCTAATCGACACTCCGGGACATGTGGACTTTACTGCAGAGGTGGAGCGTTCATTGCGTGTGCTCGACGGAGCAATCGCTACTTATTCAGCAGCTGACGGCGTGCAGCCTCAAAGCGAAACTGTTTGGCGTCAGGCTGATAAGTATAATGTGCCAAGAATAGGTTATGTGAATAAGATGGACCGTTCTGGTGCAGATTTCTTTGAAACAGTGCGACAGATGAGAGATGTACTTGGAGCAAATCCTTGTCCAGTGCAAATTCCAATCGGAGCGGAAGAAAATTTCAAGGGTGTGGTTGACCTTATTAAAATGAAGGCAATACTTTGGCATGATGAGTCAATGGGTGCTGAATATGAGGTAGACGAAATTCCAGCGGAATTAAAGGATGAGGCTGAAGAATGGAGAGACAAGATGCTCGAAAGTGCAGCTAATTTCGATGATAGTCTGATGGAAAAATACCTTGAGTCACCTGCAATAATTACAGAGGACGAAATAATAGCTACAATCCGTAAGGCTACTTGCGAGTTGAACTTGTGCCCTGTGACTTGCGGTTCTTCATATAAGAATAAAGGTGTGCAGACTTTGCTTGACTATACATGTGCGTTCCTTCCTTCTCCACTTGATGCAATCAATGTTGCCGGTACTAATCCAGAAACGGGTGCAGAGGAAGATAGAAAACCGAGTGAAGATGAACCAACGGCGGCTCTTGCATTCAAGATTGCAACAGACCCGTATGTAGGTCGCCTGGTGTTCTTCCGTGTGTATTCTGGTAAGATTGAAGCAGGTAGCTACGTCTATAATCCAAGAACAGGCAAGAAGGAGCGTATCAGCCGTTTGTTCCAGATGAATTCTAATAAGCAGATTCCAATGGATTCCATAGATGCTGGAGATATTGGTTCGGGAGTTGGATTCAAAGATATTCATACTGGTGACACCTTGTGTGACGAAAAGGCTCCTATCGTTTTGGAATCGATGGATTTCCCAGACCCTGTGATTGGAGTGGCTGTTGAACCAAAGACTCAAAGTGACGTTGACAAATTGGGCATCGGATTGGCAAAACTTGCTGAAGAAGATCCTACTTTCACGGTTCATACAGATGACCAGACTGGTCAGACGATAATTTCTGGTATGGGAGAACTTCATTTGGAAATCATTCTTGACCGTCTGAAACGTGAATTTAAGGTAGAATGTAACCAAGGCAAGCCTCAAGTAAGCTATAAGGAATCAGTTACCAAGACTATATCAAACTTCCGTGAAACGTACAAAAAACAAAGTGGAGGTCGAGGTAAGTATGGTGATATCATTGTAAATATTGGTCCAGTTGACCCTGACTTTAAGGAAGGTGGTCTGCAATTTGTCAATGAAGTAAAAGGTGGTAATATTCCAAAAGAGTTTATACCATCAGTACAAAAGGGATTTGAGACTGCAATGAAAAATGGCGTTCTTGGAGGCTATCCGATGACAAACCTTAAAGTTGTTCTTGTAGATGGTAGTTATCACCCTGTAGATTCAGACCAACTCTCTTTTGAATTGGCAGCAATCAATGCATATAGAAATGCACTTCCAAAGTGCGCACCAGTATTGATGGAGCCTATAATGAAGATTGAGGTGGTGACACCTGAAGAGAATATGGGTGATGTAATCGGTGACTTGAATAAACGCCGTGGTCAGATTGAAGGTATGGATGAATCGCGTAGCGGTGCTCGTATCATAAAAGCCCAGGTTCCTCTTGCAGAAATGTTCGGATATGTTACAGCATTGAGAACAATCACATCAGGTCGTGCAACAAGCAGTATGGAATACGATCATCATTCTCCAGTAATGAGTACGATAGCTAAGGAAGTATTGGAACAAATCGGGGGTCGTGTTGATTTAGTGTAAAAGAAAACAATGTTGGAGTTGAATCCAGTTAGAAAATGACTCTTAACGGAAAGCTCCTGCATACAAATAAAAATTATTAACAATAAAAATTAAAAAACAATGAGTCAGAAAATTAGAATCAAGCTGAAGAGTTATGACCACACATTGGTTGACAAGTCAGCAGAAAAAATCGTGAAGGCAGTTAAGGCAACAGGAGCTATTGTAAGCGGTCCTATTCCACTCCCTACACACAAGAGAATTTATACAGTAAACCGTTCTACTTTCGTTAACAAGAAAGCACGTGAACAGTTCCAGCTATCATCATTCAAGCGCTTGATTGACATTTATAGTTCTACAGCAAAGACAATCGATGCATTGATGAAGCTTGAATTGCCAAGTGGAGTGGAAGTGGAAATCAAGGTGTAGTTTATTGATTATTTTTTAACTATTTAAATATTAATTGAAATGCCAGGATTATTAGGAAAGAAAATCGGAATGACATCCGTTTTCAGTGCCGACGGTAAAAATGTACCGTGCACTGTTATCGAAGCTGGTCCTTGTGTTGTTACTCAGGTAAAAACCGTTGAGAAAGACGGTTATGCTGCTCTTCAGTTGGGTTTCCAGGAGGCTAAGGAAAGCAATACCACCAAGCCTATGAAGGGACATTTTAAGAAAGCTGGTACAACACCAAAGAGACACTTGGCCGAGTTCAAGTTTAACGAAGAGTATGCCCTTGGAGATACTATTACTGTAGATATCTTTGAAGGTGTTCAGTTTGTTGACGTTGTCGGTACCTCAAAGGGACATGGCTTCCAAGGCGTTGTAAAACGTCATGGTTTTGGTGGTGTAGGTCAGACTACTCATGGTCAGGATGACCGCGCACGTAAGCCAGGAGCCATTGGTGCTTGTTCATATCCAGCACAGGTATTCAAAGGAATGCGCATGGGTGGACATATGGGTTGCGACAGAGTTACAACTCAGAATCTCAAGGTTTTAAAGGTTATTCCAGAACACAACCTTATTCTTGTGAAGGGTAGTGTGGCTGGTTTTAATGGTTCAACAGTTTTAGTTCAGATGTAATTATGAAAGTTAAAGTATTAAATATCCAGGGTCAGGAAACAGGAAAAGAAGTTTCTTTGAACGAATCTGTATTTGGAGTTGAACCAAATGACCATGTAGTATATTTGGCTGTAAAGCAGTATCTGGCAAATCAGCGTCAGGGTACGGCTAAGTCAAAGGAAAGAAGTGAAATTTCAGGCTCAACAAAGAAGCTTGGTCGTCAGAAAGGTGGCGGTGGTGCACGTCACGGTGATATCAACTCTCCATTGCTGAGAGGTGGTGGTCGCGTGTTCGGTCCAAAACCACGTGATTACAGAACTAAGCTCAATAAGAAAGTTACAGTATTGGCACGCAAGAGCGCTTTGACATACAAGGCACAGGAAAATGCCATTGTAGTAGTAGAGGACTTCACTTATGAAGCACCAAAGACTAAGGCTTTCGTTGAACTGACAAAGAATCTGAAGGTTGACGGAAAGAAAATCGTTCTGTTTACACCTGAAAATGATAAGAATGTTTATCTTTCAGCTCGTAACTTAGAGCGCACACAGGTTACACCAGCTAATCTTTTGAACACTTACGGTGTGATGAATTCAGACGTTGTAATCTTTACAGAGAAAGCATTGAATGTAGTTGAAGGAATCTTAACAAAATAATAGGAGACAATAAATATGGCAATTATATTAAAACCGCTGGTAACAGAAAAAATGACCGGCATTACAGAAAAAAGAAACAATGTATTTGGCTTTATTGTAGCTCCTGATGCAAATAAGATTGAAATTAAGAAGGAAATCCAAGCAATGTACAATGTACATGTAGAGGATGTGAATACAATGAAGTATGCTGGCAAGCGTCAGAGCCGTTGGACTCGCGCAGGTCTTGTAAAAGGTAAGAAGCCAGCGTTTAAGAAAGCACTCGTTACCTTGAAAGAGGGCGAGACAATTGATTTTTACAGCAATATATAATATAAACAATGGCAGTACGTAAATTAAAACCCGTAACACCGGGTCAGAGACACAAAGTTATTGGTACGTTCGAAGAAATTACTGCATCCGTACCAGAGAAATCTCTCGTCTATGGTAAGCGTTCAACTGGTGGTAGAAACAACACTGGTAAGATGACCGTTCGCTACATGGGTGGTGGTCACAAGAGAAAATACCGTTTTATTGATTTCAGACGTGAGAAGGATGGTGTTCCAGCTGTAGTTAAGACAATAGAGTATGATCCAAACCGTTCGGCTCGTATCGCTCTGTTGTTCTATGCAGATGGTGAAAAGCGATATATTATTGCTCCAAATGGATTGCAGGTAGGTGCTACTTTGATGTCGGGTAAGGATGCCGTTCCAGAAGTTGGAAATGCGCTTCCTCTTGAGAACATTCCTGTAGGTACAGTAATTCACAACATTGAGTTGCGTCCAGGACAGGGTGCCCTGCTTGTTCGCTCAGCAGGTAATTTTGCTCAGTTGACTTCTCGTGATGGAAAGTATTGTGTAATCAAGCTTCCTTCAGGTGAGACTCGTCAGATTCTAAGTGCTTGTAAAGCTACTGTAGGTAGTGTAGGCAACTCAGACCACGCTCTTGAGCAGTCAGGTAAGGCTGGCCGTTCACGTTGGTTAGGTCATCGTCCTCACAACCGTGGTGTTGTTATGAATCCACACGATCACCCAATGGGTGGTGGTGAAGGCCGTCAGTCTGGTGGACACCCTCGTTCACGTAAGGGCTTGTATGCTAAGGGACTCAAGACAAGAGCTCCAAAGAAGCTTTCAAATAAGTATATAATCGAAAGAGCAAGTAGTAAAAAATAACAGTTAACTATAGCAAATTATGAGTCGTTCATTAAAAAAAGGTCCATACATAAATGTCGCACTTGAGAAGAAAGTTCTCGCTATGAATGAAAGCGGCAAGAAGAATGTCGTAAAGACTTGGGCCAGAGCTTCAGTGATATCTCCTGATTTTGTAGGTCATACCATTGCAGTTCATAACGGTAATAAATTTATCCCTGTTTACGTTACAGAGAATATGGTAGGACACAAGTTGGGCGAATTTGCACCTACTCGTAAGTTCGGCGGCCATGCAGGTAACAAGAAGTAAGAAGGGCAACCAATAGAAAATAAAAGAATAATATAATGGGTAAGAGAAAACATGAAATGGCCGAAAGAATAAAAGAGGCCAATAAGACATTGTATTTTGCGAAAGCAAATGGCGTGCCTTCTTCTCCACGTAAAATGCGCTATGTAGTGGATTTGATTCGTGGCATGGAGGTTAACCGTGCTTTGGCAGTACTGAGATTCTCTAAGAAAGCTGCTTCTGAAAATGTGGAAAAAGTTCTGCGCTCAGCTATTGCTAACTGGGAAGTGAAGAATGACCGCAAGGCAGACGAAGGAGAACTCTATGTGACAAAAGTATTTGTAGATGAAGGCGTGACAATGAAACGTATGCGTCCTGCACCACAGGGTCGTGGATATCGTATCCGCAAACGTTCAAATCACATTACTCTGTATGTTGATGTAAAACCTAATGATAATTAATAAGTATGGGACAGAAAGTTAATCCAATAAGTAACCGTCTTGGTATAGTTAGAGGTTGGGATTCTAATTGGTATGGCGGAAAGAATTATGGAGATAATATCCTTGAGGATTCTAAAATCCGTAAGTATCTTAACGAACGTCTTGCCAATGCAAGTGTATCCCGTATAGTTATTGAGCGTACATTGAAGCTCGTTACTATTACAATCTGTACAGCCCGTCCAGGTATTATCATTGGTAGAGGTGGACAGGAAGTTGACAAACTGAAAGAAGAATTGAAGAAACTCTATAACAAGGAGATTCAAATCAATATCTTTGAGATAAAGAGACCAGAACTCGATGCAAACATTGTTGGTTATAACATCGCTCGCCAGGTAGAGGGTAAGATTGCTTACCGCCGTGCTATCAAGATGGCTATCGCTAACACTATGAGAATGGGTGCAGAGGGTATTAAGGTCCAGATCTGTGGTCGTCTGAACGGTGCCGAAATGGCTCGTAGCGAAATGTATAAGGAAGGTCGTACACCTCTGCATACATTCCGTGCCGACATTGATTATTGCCAGACAGAAGCTCTTACAAAAGTTGGTTTGTTAGGTATTAAGGTATGGATTTGTCGTGGTGAAATCTATGGCAAGAAAGACCTTGCTCCTAATTTTACTCAAGAAAAGGGCTCACGTCCAACTGGTATGAACAATGGCAAGAGACGTAATAAGAGAAACAGTAATAACCGTTAAAAAGAATTATTATGTTACAGCCTAAAAGAGTAAGATATAGAAGACCGCAAGACGGTCGTGGAAATAAGGGCAATGCTCACAGAGGTACTACATTAGCATTCGGTTCTTTCGGAATCAAGACACTTGAAGCAAAGTGGCTCGACTCACGTCAGTTGGAAGCTGCTCGTGTAGCTGTGAATCGTTACATGAATCGTGAAGGTCAGGTTTGGATTCGTATATTCCCTGATAAACCAATCACACGTAAGCCAGCAGACGTACGTATGGGTAAGGGTAAAGGTGATCCAATGGGATGGGTAGCTCCAGTAACTCCTGGTCGTATCCTCTTCGAAGTAGAAGGTGTTCCTTTCGATGTTGCAAAAGAGGCACTTCGCCTTGCAGCTCAGAAATTACCTGTTAAGACAAAGTTTGTTGTTAGACGTGATTATGATAAAAATGCTTAATTATGAAGAATCAAGAAATCAAAGAACTAAATACTAATGATTTAGTTGAGAAAATCAATACTGAAGTGACAAAATACAACCAAATGAAGTTGAATCACGCAGTCACTCCTTTAGAAAATCCTTCTCAGATTAAGGTAGCACGTCGAAACATTGCTCGTTTGAAGACAGAACTGCGTCAGAGAGAACTTAATAAATAACAATGGTCCAGATGGAAACAAGAAATTTAAGAAAGACAAGACAGGGTGTCGTTATCAGCAACAAAATGGATAAAACCATTGTTATTGCATCAACCTTCAAAGAGAAGCACCCTATTTATGGTAAGTTTGTCCAGAAGACAAAGAAATACCATGCACATGATGAGAAAAATGAGTGCAATGTAGGTGATACAGTGCTTATTATGGAAACTCGTCCTTTGTCAGCAACAAAGAGATGGAGATTAGTTCAAATAATTGAAAAAGCTAAGTAATTATGATACAGGCAGAATCAAGACTTACAGTATGCGACAACAGCGGTGCTCGTGAAGCATTGTGTATTCGAGTTCTCGGTGGTACACGCCGTCGTTATGCAAGTGTGGGTGACATCATCGTAGTATCAGTGAAGAATGTCATTCCATCAAGTGAATTGAAAAAAGGTGCAGTATCTAAGGCTTTGATAGTACGTACAAAGAAGGAAATTCGTCGTGCAGATGGTTCTTACATCCGTTTCGATGATAACGCATGTGTACTTCTAAGTAATACTGGTGAGTTGCGTGGCAGCCGTATTTTCGGTCCTGTAGCTCGTGAGTTGCGTGCTGTAAATATGAAAGTCGTTTCTTTAGCACCAGAAGTTCTTTAATAAAAAAAAGTAAAGAAATGAGTAAATTACATATTAAGAAAAACGATACGGTATTTGTTTTGTCAGGTAATGACAGGGGCAAGACCGGCAAGGTGCTGAAAGTGTTCGTAGATAAGCAGCGCGCTATTGTTGAAGGTGTCAACATCGTTTCAAAGAGTGCAAAGCCAAGTGCGAAGCATCCTCAGGGTGGAATTATTAAGCAAGAAGCTCCTATTCATATTTCTAATTTGAATGTTGTCGATCCTAAGAGCGGCAAACCAACTCGAATTGGTAGAAAAAAGGATGCTGACGGCAAGACAGTTCGTTATTCAAAAAAATCAGGAGAGGAGATTAAGTAATGAATACAACACAGTTAAGAAATGAATATAAGGAGAAAATTGCTCCGGCTTTGATGAAGCAATTCAATTACAAAACTCCTATGCAGGTTCCTGTTCTGAAGAAAATCGTTATTAATCAGGGCCTTGGTGATGCAACTCAGGATAAGAAGATTATTGATGTTGCAATCAATGAAATCACAACTATCACAGGCCAGAAGGCAGTGACAACTTATTCACGTAAGGATATCGCTAACTTCAAGCTCCGTAAGAAGATGCCTATTGGTGTCATGGTAACATTGCGCCACGATCGTATGTATGAGTTTCTTGAGAAGCTCGTTCGTATCGCTCTGCCACGTATCCGTGACTTCAAGGGAATTGAAAGCAAGTTTGATGGTCGTGGAAATTACACTCTGGGTATTCAGGAGCAGATTATCTTCCCTGAAATTAACCTTGATCAGATTGACCGCATTCAGGGTATGAATATCACATTCGTTACTTCTGCACAGACAGACGAAGAAGGTTATGCCCTTCTGAAAGCATTCGGTCTTCCATTTAAGAACGCTAAAAACGATTAAACAGCATGGCAAAAGAATCAATGAAAGCCCGCGAGGTTAAGCGTGCGCGCATGATTGCCCAGTACGCTGAGAAACGCGCTGCATTAAAGGCAATTGTAAACAAGAGCGAAGACCCTGCAGAGGCATACGAGGCAGCTCGTAAACTCCAGAGCATACCAAAGAATGCTAATCCTATCCGTTTGCACAATCGCTGCAAATTGACAGGTCGTCCAAAGGGTTATATGCGCCAGTTTGGTATTTCACGTATTCAATTCCGCGAGATGGCATCAGCAGGTCTCATCCCAGGAGTTAAGAAAGCAAGTTGGTAAACATAGAGTATTAATATTGTCGGGAAAGTCCCGATCAATTAAACATTTATATCATGACAGATCCAATAGCAGATTATTTAACGAGGCTTAGAAACGCAATACAGGCAAAACATCGTGTTGTGGAAATTCCTGCCTCAAACTTGAAGAAGGAAATCACAAAAATCCTCTTTGAGAAGGGCTATATTCTGAACTATCAGTTTGTTGAAGACGGTCCTCAGGGCACAATCAAAGTCGCTCTGAAATATGGTAGCGATAACAAGACTAACGCTATCAAATGTTTGAAGCGTATATCCAAACCAGGTTTGCGTACATACACTGGTTACAAGGATATGCCGAGAGTAATTAACGGATTAGGTATTGCAATATTATCTACATCCAAGGGTGTAATGACAGACAAGGAAGCTGCTGATCTTAAGATTGGTGGTGAAGTTCTTTGCTACGTTTATTAATTGGAGGGTTTACTATGTCAAGAATCGGAAAATTACCAATTAATATTCCTGCAGGAGTCACAGTGACCATGCAGAATAACATCGTTACAGTAAAAGGCCCTAAGGGTGAGCTTTCACAGGAAGTAAACCCATCAATCCTTGTAAAGATTGAGGATGGACATGTTGTAGTGGAGATGGATGAAAAGCAGACAGCAGTTGCTCCAAAGCAGCAGCATGCTTATCATGGACTTTACCGTGCACTGATTAACAACATGGTTGTTGGTGTAAGCGAAGGTTTCAAGAAAGAACTTGAACTTGTCGGTGTAGGTTACCGTGTGTCAAATGAGGGCAATATCCTTGAATTTTCACTTGGTTACACACATCCTATTTTCTTGCAGTTGCCTAAGGAAGTTAAGGTTGAGACTAAGTCAGAAAGAAACCAAAATCCTAAGATTATTTTGGAATCTTGTGACAAGGAGCTCCTCGGACTCATTTGTGCAAAGATTCGTTCTTTCCGTATGCCTGAACCATATAAGGGCAAGGGTATTTTGTTCAAGGGTGAAATTATCCGCAGAAAGTCTGGTAAGTCAGCAGCGGCTAAGTAAACCTAATTAACTAACTATAAAAAATTAGAAAGTTATGACAACAAAGAAACAAGAAAGACGAATTAAGATTAAATTCAGAATTCGCAAGAAGGTGAATGGTACAGCTGAACGCCCACGTATGAGTGTCTTCAGAAGTAATAAACAAATCTACGTTCAATTTATCAATGACTTGACAGGTCAGACTCTTTGCTCTGCATCATCTCTTGGTATGGAAACCATGCCAAAGATTCAGCAGGCCGAAAAGGTTGGTGAACTTGCTGCTCAGAAGGCTATTGCTGCTGGCATCAATGAAGTTGTATTCGATCGTAACGGCTACTTGTATCATGGTAGAGTAAAGGCAGTTGCTGATGCTGCTCGTAAAGGTGGACTTAAATTTTAATCGTTATGGCAGTAAATAAAGTAAGAATAAGCAGTGACGCTGAGTTGAAGGACAGACTTGTAGCAATCAACCGCGTTACAAAGGTTACAAAAGGTGGTCGTACTTTTACATTTGCAGCAATAGTTGTTGTGGGTGATGGTAAGGGCATCATCGGTTACGGCTTGGGTAAGGCTGGTGAAGTAACAACAGCCATTGCTAAAGGCGTGGAATCTGCAAAGAAGAACTTGTTCAAAGTTCCTGTACTTAAAGGTACTATCCCTCACGAGCAGCTTGCTCATTACGGAGGTGCAGAAGTATTCTTGAAACCTGCATCAGAAGGTACTGGAGTAGTAGCTGGTGGTGCTATGCGTGCTGTTCTTGAAAGTGTAGGTATCACTGACGTTTTGGCAAAGTCAAAAGGCAGTTCAAACCCTCACAATCTTGTAAAGGCAACAATCAAAGCCCTTACTGAGATGCGTGATGCTTATACTATTGCACAGACTCGTGGAATTTCAGTTGAAAAAGTATTTAGAGGATAAAAGGAGACATTAAGTATGGCAAAAATTAAAGTTCAACAGATTAAGAGCCGTATCGGAGCTCCAAAAGATCAGAAACGCACACTTGATGCACTTGGTCTTCATAAAATCCGTCAGGTAGTAGAAGTAGAAGATACTCCTTCATTCCAAGGTATGATTCGCAAGGTTCATCACCTTGTTCAAGTAGTGAAGTAATATCGTAACCATTTAAACAGAAAAAGATATGAAACTGAATAATTTAACACCTGCAAAGGGTTCTACTCATTCTCGTCGTCGTATCGGTCGTGGTACTGGTTCTGGTTTAGGCGGTACTTCAACTCGTGGACACAAGGGAGCAAAGGCTCGTTCAGGTTATAAGAGAAAGATAGGTTTTGAAGGTGGTCAGATGCCATTGCAGCGTCGTCTTCCAAAGGGTGGATTCAAGAATATCAACCATAAGGAATACCTCGCAGTTAATCTTTCTACACTTCAGAAGATTGCAGACGCTAAGCAACTTACAAAGATAACTAAACTTGACATTGTTGAAGCAGGTTATGCAAAGAAGACTGAACTTATCAAGGTTCTTGCCAATGGTAAGATAACAGCAGCTATTGAAGTTGAAGTAAATGCAATTTCCAAGAAGGCAGAAGAAGCAATTGTGGCTGCCGGTGGTAAGGTAACAATAATTTAAGTACTGAGATAATGAAAAAGTTAATAACGACACTAAAGAACATTTGGAAGATAGAAGATCTCCGTACACGTCTTCTCATCACAGTCTTGTTTGTTGCGATTTATCGTTTCGGTTCTTTTATAGTTCTTCCGGGTATTAATCCTGCTATGTTGGAACAGCTGCATACACAGACAAGTGGTGGTTTGATGTCGTTGTTGGATATGTTCTCAGGCGGTGCATTCTCAAATGCATCAATCTTTGCCTTGGGAATCATGCCATATATCTCAGCTTCCATTATTGTTCAACTTCTTGCAGTAGCAGTACCTTATTTCCAGAAGATGCAGCGTGAAGGTGAAAGTGGTCGCCGTAAAATCAGTCAGATAACTCGTTATCTTACGGTAGCCATTCTGATTTTCCAGGCTCCTTCTTACCTCATCAACCTGAAAATGCAGTCAGGTGCAGCTATAGCATCAGGAATCGAGTGGACTCCTTTCCTGATTACTTCAACTATAATCCTCTCTGCTGGTAGTATGTTTATCCTTTGGTTAGGAGAACGTATTACTGACAAAGGTATTGGTAATGGAATTTCAATAATCATTATGATAGGTATTATTGCCCGTCTGCCACAGGCTTTCTTCCAGGAAGTAACTTCCCGTTTGAATGCAATTTCAGGTGGTGGTCTGATAATGTTCATCGTTGAAATTCTTGTACTGCTTGCAGTTATCTGCGCAGCAATAGTATTGGTACAGGGCACTCGCAGGGTTCCTGTTCAATATGCAAAGCAGTTGGCAGGCAATCGTCAGTATGGTGGTGCTCGTCAGTACATACCATTGAAATTGTTTGCTGCCAATGTGATGCCAATCATCTTCGCACAGGCATTGATGTTCATTCCGCTTTCGCTGGTCAATTACTCTTCACCGGAAAGCATGTCATCATGGATGCGATCTTTGATGGACAACAATAGTCTGCTTTATAATGTGGTATTTGCAGCTCTTATTATAGCATTTACATATTTTTATACAGCAATCACACTGAATCCAACTCAGATGGCAGAAGATATGAAACGTAATAATGGCTTCATACCAGGTGTTAAGCCAGGTAAAAATACCGCAGACTATATTGATACAGTAATGTCACGTATTACGTTCCCAGGCTCACTTTTCATTGCTTTCATTGCAGTCATGCCAGCTATTGTACGTATGTTCAACGTTCAGACAGGTTTTGCTCAGTTCTTCGGTGGAACATCATTGCTGATTCTCGTTGGTGTTGTTCTTGATACACTCCAGCAGATTGAGAGTCATCTTTTGATGCGTCACTACGATGGTCTGCTCAATTCCGGTCGAATCCGTGGACGTTCAGGTGGTGTATCAGCTTATTAAGCACTAAATTCAATCCAATCCCTATGGCTAAACAAAGTGCAATAGAGCAAGATGGTACAATCATTGAGGCATTGTCAAACGCAATGTTTCATGTGGAACTTGAAAATGGTCATGAGATAACAGCGCACATCTCAGGTAAGATGAGAATGCACTATATTAAAATATTGCCGGGTGATAAGGTCAAAGTGGAAATGAGTCCATACGACCTTACCAAAGGCAGAATTGTATTCAGATACAAATAAAAGAAATACAAATATGAAAACCAGAGCATCAGTTAAAAAGCGCACTCCAGATAGCGTTTTGGTACGCAGAAAGGGTCGCCTGTACTTAATTAACAAGAAAAACCCTAAGTTCAAGACAAGACAGGGGTAATTATAATTGACAATTGATAATTGGCAATTGATAATTGATAATTATAAACAAAAATAACAAAAAATGGCAATAAGAATTGTTGGAGTAGATTTGCCCCAGAATAAGCGTGGCGAAATCGCATTGACTTATATTTTCGGTATAGGTCGTAGTAGTTCAGCAAAGATATTGGATAAAGCAGGCGTCAGCCGCGACTTGAAGGTCAGCGAGTGGACAGACGACCAGGCAGCTAAAATCCGTGAAATCATCGGTGCTGAATTCAAAGTAGAAGGTGATCTTCGTAGTGAGATCCAGATGAATATTAAGCGACTGATGGATATTGGTTGCTATCGTGGAGTCCGTCATCGTAACGGTCTTCCTGTACGTGGTCAGAGCACAAAGAACAATGCTCGTACTCGTAAGGGTAGAAAAAAGACTGTTGCTAATAAGAAGAAAGCCACTAAGTAATTAACTCAAAAGATTTAAGAATTATGGCAAAAAGAACAGCAACAACAAAGAAAAGAAACGTAAAAGTTGACGCACTCGGACAGCTTCATGTTCACAGTTCATTCAACAATGTAATCGTTTCGCTTGCAAATAGTGAAGGTCAGGTTATTTCTTGGTCATCAGCAGGTAAAATGGGTTTCCGTGGCTCTAAAAAGAACACTCCATACGCAGCTCAGATGGCAGCAGAGGATTGTGCAAAGGTAGCTTTCGACCTTGGTCTGCGTAGAGTTAAGGCATACGTAAAGGGTCCAGGTAATGGTCGTGAAAGTGCTATTCGCGCCGTTCATGGAGCAGGAATCGAAGTAACCGAAATTATTGACGTAACACCATTACCACACAATGGTTGTCGTCCTCCAAAGAGAAGAAGAGTTTAATTGAATTAATTTTTATATTATGGCTAAGTATATAGGACCGAAATCAAAGATTGCCCGTAGATTTGGCGAGCCAATCTATGGTGCAGACAAAGTTTTGTCCAAGAGGAACTTCCCTCCTGGACAGCATGGCAATAACCGTCGCAGAAAAATGTCTGAGTACGGTAGCATGTTGGCAGAGAAGCAAAAAGCTAAGTACATCTATGGAGTGCTGGAACGCCAGTTCCGTAATATGTTTGAAGCAGCAGCCCGTACAAACGGTATTACAGGTGAGATTCTTCTTCAGAATCTTGAGTGTCGTCTCGACAATGTAGTGTTCCGTTTGGGTATAGCTCCTACACGTGCAGCAGCGCGTCAGTTGGTAAGCCACAAGCATATCATAGTTGACGGCAACGTTTTGAACATTCCTTCTTATTCAGTAAAACCAGGTCAGATTGTTGGTGTACGTGAAAGAGCCAAGTCTCTCGAAGTAATTGAGAACTGCCTTGCAGGATTCAACCACAGCAAATATCCATGGTTGGAATGGGACGAGAATACAAAGAGCGGCAAACTCTTGCATAAGCCAGAGCGTGCTGATATCCCTGAGAATATTAAGGAACAATTAATCGTTGAGTTGTACTCTAAATAAATCATTAACATAATTAAAATGGCAATATTAGCATTTCAGAAACCCGATAAAGTAATAATGCTGGAAGTGAACGACAAATACGGAAAGTTTGAGTTTCGTCCACTTGAGCCAGGCTTTGGTGTTACCATAGGTAACGCTTTGCGCCGCATTCTTCTTTCATCGCTTGAAGGCTACGCTATCAATACTGTTCGTATCGCAGGTGTAGAACAGGAATTTGCATCCGTACCAGGAGTGAAAGAAGATGTTACCAACATTATTTTGAATCTCAAGCAAGTAAGATTCAGGAAAATAGTAGAAGAATTTGACAATGAAAAAGTCACTATAGATGTTGAAAACTGCACTGAGTTCAGAGCAGGCGATATCAATAAATATTTGGCTGGATTTGAAGTGTTAAACCCTAGTTTAGTGATTTGCCATTTGGATCCAAAGGCTACAATGCAGATAACGCTCACAATCAATAAGGGTCGTGGTTTTGTTATTGCAGATGAAAACCGTGAATTCTGTACAGACATCAATGTTCTTCCTATAGACGCTATCTATACTCCAATCCGTAACGTGCGTTACGCAGTCGATCAGTACCGTGTAGAACAAAAGACCGACTACGACCGCCTTACTCTTGAAGTTGAGACAGATGGAAGCATTTCTCCAAAGAATGCTTTACAGGAAGCAGCAAAGATTCTTATTTATCATTTCATGTTGTTCTCAGACGATAAGATTGACTTTGAGGATACAACAACAGAAGGTAATGAAGAATTCGATGAAGAAGTACTTCACATGCGTCAGCTTCTGAAGAATCGCCTTGTTGACATGAACCTTTCAGTACGTGCCCTCAACTGCCTCAAGGCAGCCGATGTGGAAACACTTGGTGAATTGGTTCAGTATAATAAGAACGATTTGTTGAAGTTCCGCAATTTTGGAAAGAAGTCACTCACTGAACTTGATGATTTATTGGAAAGTTTAAATTTGTCATTTGGAACTGACATTTCTAAGTATAAATTGGATAAAGATTAAAAAAAATGAGACATAATAAGAAATTCAACCACTTAAGCCGTCAAGCATCACATCGTAATGCAATGTTGGCTAATATGGCAGTATCTCTCATCCGTCATAAGAGAATCACAACAACTCTTGCAAAGGCAAAAGCTCTGCGAGTATATGTTGAGCCACTTCTCACCAAGGCAAAAGAAGATACAACTCATTCACGCCGTGTAGTATTCGGTTATCTTCAAGACAAGGACGCTGTAACTGAACTCTTCAAAGAGGTTTCAGTGAAGATTGCAGATCGTCCAGGAGGATATACTCGTATCATTAAGCTTGGAACTCGTCAGGGCGACGCAGCTTCAATGGCATTCATTGAACTCGTTGATTATGATGAGAACATGATGAAGGCAAAGACTGTAAAGACTAAGCGTACTCGTCGTGGTGGAGCAAAAAAAGCTGCTGAAGCAGAAGTTAAGGCAGAAGAAGCTCCTGTAGCAGAAGAAACTCCTGCAGTTGAAGAAACTCCTGCAGTAGAAGAGACAAAAGCAGAATAAAGCTTTTATTCCTCAAATCTTATAGTATATGAAATCCTGGGCAATTTTTATTGTTCAGGATTTCAACATTCACTCAAGTTTCACATGCTCGACTTTTCCCAGTCATGGGTTCTCGATAGACTTGCATTATACAAAACCTATAATTCGAAATTTAATGAGTAAACATTTTTAATCAGAAAATTTGCTCATGTTGGTTGTTCAATGTAATTTCCCAAATATAATCTGCAAAACTAACATATTATGTTTTTATCAAAACTAACATTTGTCCCTTCTGGTGGATTGGGCAACAGAATGATGGCTATAGCATCAGCTTACACTTTGACAATCAATATGAGGGGGGGGGTAATCTTCGAATATTGTGGTTCCGTGATTGGGCTCTTAACGCACCTTTTTCTTCAATTTTTCGTCCGCTCCAAATAGATAATATTACACTATGTGAACAGACATTCAAACATCTTATTTTTAACGACCGCCCACGAAGAAAGAACTTTTACATTCCTTTTTTGCTAGAAAAGATAAATTATGATTTTAGGCTCAATGAAAATGAAGTCTATCGGTTAGGCAAAGAAAACTTTGATTTTGAACAATGGGCAACAGGAAAAACTAATTGGATGAGTTGTTTCTCAAAATTTGGCGATTTTGATAACTCGCTTTATTCACATCTTTTCAAACCAGTCAGCGAAGTAGATGAAAAGATTAAAGAACTTACAAACGATTTTACGGAGCACACTTTTGGCTTCCATATTCGACGTACGGATCATTCCATTTCAACAACCGAAAGCCCGACGCAATTATTCATTGACAAAGCAAAAGAGTGTATTGACTTGCATTCGGACTGTCGTTTATTTCTCGCTACCGACGATGAATCTGAAAAACAAAAGTTTCGTCATCTGTTTGGAACACATTTAATTACTTCCCCAAATGAAGCATCACGCAGTAACATTGAAGGCATTCGTGATGGTGTCTCCGAAATGTGGGCGCTTTCAAAGACACAACTCATCTATGGATCTTCTCATAGTACGTTTTCAATGCTTGCTTCAAAGATAGGAGGGACCCCACTCGTTGTTCTAAAAAGAATCATTGTTGCCCGCTAAAAATATAGCCTGAAAGTCTTACACCTAATCAGCCCAGGGCAGAGCGCAGCGACACCCAGGGTAAGGCATATATTTCCAATGCCACGCCCTGTAAGGTAGGGTGTTCAAAACATATGTCAAAAACCTACACATTTTTTGCCTATAGTTTCACGTCGTTTGATAACCAAATTCTGGGAAAGATTGGCGTCAGTCCATTCTTTGATATGGCGATGCCTACCTATTTCCA
>JAZLKO010000106.1:0-20331 GCA_045597685.1 Prevotella sp. | reverse complement strand
AACAACTTGCCACACATCGTGAGATGAGAAAGCGCGAAACCGCCGTATGCCGAACGGCACGTACGGTGGTGTGGGAGGTCGGTAAATGTGAAAGTAGGAGGCAAATGCCTTTTTATGATTAGCATTTACCTCCTACCCAATCGTTGTCCTAAGAGGATTCGAACCTCTACAAACAGAACCAAAACCTGTTGTGCTACCATTACACCATAGGACAAAAAACTTTTGCGGCTGCAAAGGTAAAAAAAAACTTTGTTTTTTAATTGACAATTGATAATTGACAATTGATAATTAACTTTTTTTAAGTTTTTATCCTTTAACGGTAATCAGAAAATAGTTTTTCTTGCCGCGCTGTACGAGCAGATATTTGCTATTGATTAAATCCGCTTCGGTAATTATTCGGTCGGACTCATCCAGTTTTTCCTTGTTGAGCGACACTCCACCACCTTGTACGAGTTTTCTCATCTCACCCTTGCTTGCAAAGATGTTTGCCTCTTGGGTGAAGAGTTCTACTGCCTGCTGGTTCAGTTTGTCTTTTGATATTTCATACATAGGCACTCCCTCGAAAACACTTAGGAATGTGGCATCGTCGAGTTTCTGAAGACTTTCTTTAGTGCCCTTGCCGAATAGTATGCCCGAAGCCTCAACAGCCGTTTCATAGTCTTCCTGAGAGTGTACCAATACTGTAACCTCTTGAGCAAGGCGTTTCTGAAGGATGCGATAGCCAGGGTCTTTTCTGTGTTCTTCAATCAAACCATTAATAGTATCCTTGTCGAGTGATGTGAAAATCTTTATGTATTTTTCAGCATCTTCATCGCTGACATTGAGCCAGAACTGATAAAATTTATAAGGTGTTGTACGTTTAGGGTCGAGCCAGATATTGCCGCTTTCTGTCTTTCCGAATTTTTTGCCATCGGCCTTTGTGATGAGCGGACAGGTGAGTGCAAACGCTTCTGTTTCATTGCCCAAGGTGCGACGAATCAATTCTGTTCCTGTAGTCATATTTCCCCACTGGTCGTTACCGCCGAGCTGAAGTTTGCAGCCTATTGTCTTATACAGATGCAGGAAGTCATAGCCCTGGAGAAGCTGATAAGTAAATTCTGTGAAAGAAAGTCCATCGCGAGCAGTACCGTTAAGGCGTTGCTGCACACTTTCCTTTGCCATCATATAGTTAACGGTGATGTGCTTTCCCACAGTGCGAGCAAAATCAAGGAAAGAAAAGTCCTTCATCCAATCGTAGTTGTTGACCATCAGGGCAGCATTCTTCTCCTGACTGTCAAAGTCGAGGAATTTTGCAACCTGTGCCTTGATGCATTCCTGATTGTGATAGAGAGTATCTGAATCGAGCAGATTTCTTTCTTGCGATTTACCTGATGGGTCGCCAATCATACCTGTAGCTCCACCTACGAGAATTACAGGCTTATGTCCACAACGCTGCAAATGGCGGAGCATCATGATGCCACAAAGATGACCTATGTGCAGGGAATCTGCTGTAGGGTCAGTGCCAAGATATGCAGTAACCATTTCTTTCTGCAACAATTCTTCAGTTCCAGGCATGATTTGTGCCAACATACCACGCCATTTCAGTTCTTCAACAAAATTCTTCATATTTTTATTTTTATTGCGGTTATTATTTGGTCGTTTAGCCGTTGAGGAGTCAGGAGCCAATTGTCAGTAGTCAGAGTTAAATTGTGGAGTTAAGGAGTTAAGAAGTTAAGGAGTTAAGACAATAGCTCATCGTCATCGTTATCGTTATCGTTGTTCAGAGTCAATTACCTACGGTACAGGGTCATAGCCAGAACCTCCCCAGGGATTGCATCTTAGGATTCGCCAAATAGTAAGTAGAAGTCCTTTTATCGGACCATGTTTCTTCAGTGCCTCAATAGCATATTGCGAACAGGTAGGGGTGAATCGGCATGTTGGCGGAAACATCGGAGAAACACATTTCCTGTAGAAATGAATCGGCAGACAAAAAATAAACACTGCAAGTGATTTCAAACTTGTCGCAATCCTAATGATAATCTTTTCAACTTTCATCATTCGCTATTGCATTATTATTCAGAGATTTCAATAGATGAACGATTTTCTCTTCCACCTCGGTCGTATCAAGCATTTTCCCTGCTATCCATATAAAAGCCATTGCGAAAGAGCAATTCGCTATCAAAGATTTGTTTTTGCGATAAGCCTCACGCACCTGACGCTTTATTCGGTTTCTGTCAACTGCATGTTTGAAATGCCGTTTGGGAACGCTCACCAATATCTTGTTGCCGTCAACCGAAGGATAATAAACCAGTCTTATTGGAAAATCTGAAAAGGAACCGCCTTCTTTTTTGCTGAATATCTGTTCTATGAGATGGTATCCGCAGATGCGTTCACTTTTGCTCAAAGTTTCCTTGCTCATTACTTGCTGTTGGCTTTTTTGAGATATTGCTCAATGGCAGATGTCATTGAAGGGCACTGGGCATTAGGAGCCTCAATAACAAGATTCAAACCTAACTTTTTAGCCTGTGCAGCAGTAGCAGGACCGAAAGTCGCGATGCATACTTTACGCTTAGCCATGTCAGGGAAGTTTTTTACCAATGTACTTACGCCAGTAGGAGTGAACAAGACCACCAAATCATAGTCGAACACCTCGTCTTTGGCGAAATCATTGCTCACTGTGCGATACATGATGCATTCCTTGAAAGTCAATTCGTTAGCTTTCAACAATGTTGCATCAGCCGTACCATGAACATCGCTAACTGGGAAAAAATACTTCTCCGTCTTATGCTTTACCATAAGCGGAACAATGTCGGCAAGTTTTCCTGAAGTACCAAAGAAAATCTTGCGTTTTCTGTATTGAGCATATTTCTGTATATACAAAGCAATGGCTTCTGTCAAACAAAAATACCTCATAGTTGCAGGTATTTTTATTTTCATTACCTTTGCCATGTTAAAGAAATGGTCAATAGAGTGACGCGAAGTAAAAATAACAGCAGTATAATCTAAAATGTTTGTGCGTTGTTTTCTAAAATCTTCTTCAGTTATACCAACAACTTTTATAAAAGGTCTGAATACAACATCTATTCCAAACTGTTTTGCGAGATCATAATATGGTGATTTGTCACTCGCTGGCTTCGGTTGCGATACCAAAATTTTCTTAATCATTTGCGCACTAAATAAGTATTACAAAAACTCCAATCACCTTGAAAGTCCGTAAAGCAAAAGGAGTGGTGTCACTTCGAGGGCGCAAAGGTACAAAATAAAATGGAAAAAACCACTGAAACGATAAAAAAAGATAGTCCAACACTTGAAAAGTGTTAAAAATTTTATAAAAGCAACGACTATCAGAAAAATAATAAATACGTATGATGGCGGACAATTAGTATAGACTCCTAACAATGCTACAAAAAAGAATAAAATGCCCTCTAATGTTGTGATGAACATTAATGTATGCATCCAGTTTTCGTTGTCTTTATCTTTGAAAAAAGTCCAATTCGCAAGCATATAGAGCAAAAAGCGCAGAAGCATATAACCTGCCGAATAGCCCAAATATGTCCAAAATGTCTGTTTCCCAAATTCTATATACAGAAGCAATGCAAGCATTATTATTGTTTGCAGGCATAGCACCAGCTTGTAATTCATTTCTAAAGCCGAGCAGAAGAAATTGGAATAGTTTCGGGGGTAGGGGAACGATTTGATTTCCCTTATCAGATAACCCTTGGTTTGTCCTATCGCCAAAGTTGCTACAACAAAACACAATATCAGGAACGAGGATATTATTGTGTCATTACGCAGTGTCAAAGCAATAGGCTCAACTTCAACCATATCGATTACAGCCCAAAGGTGTTTTTCAGTTTGTCAACCATGTCAAGTTTTTCCCATGTAAACAATTCCACCGTCATGGTTTTTGTTTCGTGGTAACAACTTGTAAATACCTTTTCCTTAACTTCATATTTCCGTCCCATGTGACCGTAGGCTGCTGTTTCTAAGTATATTGGTTGACGCAGTTTCAACTGGCGCTCAATGGCTTTCGGGCGGAAGTCGAACAGACTACCTATTTTCATGCTGATTTCCTCATCAGTCATGTCGATATGGCTTTTGCCATACGTATTTACGTATATGCTGACAGGTTCTGCCACACCGATGGCATAACTCAATTGCAGCAGCACTTCATCGGCAATTCCTGCTGCAACCATATTTTTTGCCACATAGCGTGCCATGTAGGCAGCCGAACGGTCAACCTTTGAAGGGTCCTTTCCTGAAAAAGCCCCACCGCCGTGGGCTCCTCTTCCACCGTATGTGTCAACGATAATCTTCCTGCCTGTCAGTCCCGTGTCGCCATGAGGACCACCGATTACAAATTTGCCTGTAGGATTGACAAAATATTTTATGTCATCATTAAACAAACCAAGAACTTTCTCGCTGTGTATCAGTGATTTCACACGTGGAATCAGAATGTTTATCACATCTTCACGAATCTTTGCCAGCATTTTCTCATCTTCATCAAATTCGTCATGCTGCGTAGATACCACAATGGTATTGATTCGCTGAGGAACACCTGCTTCGTTGTATTCTACTGTTACCTGTGCCTTGGCATCAGGGCGCAGATAAGTCATCTGCTTGCCTTCGCGGCGTATATCCGCTAAAGTTGACATAAGCTTATGCGACAAGTCGAGGGTTACGGGGATGTAGTCCTCCGACTCGTTTGTAGCATAGCCAAACATCATGCCTTGGTCGCCAGCTCCCTGATTGTCTTCAATGTCTTTGTTCACGCCTTGGGCAATGTCGCCACTCTGCTCGTGAATGGAAGTGAGGATTCCACAGGAGTTGCCGTCAAACTGGTAGGCTGATTTATTATAACCTATTTTATTTATTGTGTTTCGGGCAATTGTCTGAAGGTCGATGTATTCTGCCGACGTTACTTCGCCCATTATCACCACTTGACCTGTGGTGACAAAGGTTTCTATTGCACAATGTGCCTTCTCGTCGTAGGCAAGGAACTGATCCAGCAAGGCATCGGATATCTGATCCGCTACCTTGTCTGGATGTCCTTCTGATACTGATTCAGATGTGAATAAATAATTCATTTATTAGTAATGATTTTCAAATTTTAAGGTGGGTTCTATAAATTATATCAAGATGATTTTTAGAATTCATTTTAGAATTTATAGAACCACCTTTAGCATGTGCTCAAGTTTTATAATTCTGGCATCATTATCACTTCAATATGGGTTTTGCCGCCAAGCAGTACTTTCTTGACATATTCTGCTACATTTTCTGGCGTCAGAGAATTAACGATGTTCTTAAATTCGGTGTATGTATCCATATTGTAGTTTACGTCTTGCTCAATCACTCCAATCCAGTAACCGTTGGTCTTCTGGTTGTCCTCATGGTTCTTAATCATGTATTCCTTTACCTTAGTCAGCATATCAGGATTGATTTCCTTTCCGAGACTTTCAGCACCCTGACGCATGAGCAGCATTACGCTGTCTTCTTTTTCATATTTGAATGGGCATACACCTATAAGTTGAGAAATATGGTTCAAACCAGTCATGGTTACTCTACCAACTGCCTGTGCAGAATAAGCAGCACTTGCTTCTTCGCGGATTTCCTTAGTGTAAATCATGTCGAGCAACTGTCCAGCAACATCAGCCTTGATGATGTTTTCCAGAGTTACAGGAGCTTCCTCGTTAATCCAGAACATATAGCTGTTGGCAGTAGGAGTTTCCATCTTCTTTGTAAAGTGGTTTACAATCTGTCCCTTTGCAATTGTCCTCACATCCTTCCACTGTGCATCAGCCTTGTTCTTTGATGGCAAAGCAGCAATGTATTGTTCGAGCAGTGGACGGATGGTTGCCTCGTCGTAGTTGCCAGAAATATAGAAGTTGAAGTTTGCTGCATTCGAGAAACGTTCCTTAACCATTTCTAAGCACCTATCATAACTTGATTTGTCGAGGTCGGCAACGTCAATATTATAGAAGCGAGGGTTGTGGGCATAGAGAGTAGCCTGTACCGAGTCAGAGAATACGGCTGTAGGCTGCAGCGACTTGTTCTGCAATATTGTTCTGTAAGCCTGCATTGTATTGCCGTATGTCTTCTCGTCCTTCTTCATATCAGTAATGCTCAAATACATTAACTGGAACATCGTCTCAAGATCCTTTGGAGTAGAAGATGCACTTATCACGTCGAAGTTGTTGCCAAGGCTCAAAGAAACTGAAATCTGCTTACCAGCCATAGCTTTCTGCAGTTCATTGTGGTCAAAGTTTCCTACACCACTTGAAGCAACTGCTGCATCAAACACTTTAAGGTTTGCATAGTCGGCTTCGCCATACATAGCCTGACCACCCTTGCTCAATGCGTCAATCACAATCTGGTCGGCTTTGTAGTCAGTCTTTTTCATATAGACTGTAGCACCGTTTGACAACTGCAACTTCTTGAAACCATATTTATAATCAGATTCCTTCTTGATTTTGCCTGGTTTTGGCATCTGAGTCATCAGTGGTTCGTTCTTCACGTTATCTACGTATGCAGTCAGTTCTTCACCACGCACCTTACCAAGGGCAGCAAGGAAACCTTCTTTTGTAGGATAAACAGCACCATCTTTTTCCTGGTTGAAGTTGACGACTACAAGGTTTGAATCCGTCACGCTGACAATCTCTTTCAGCAATGCATTCACCACGTCAACTTTAATCTGTGGAAGCACCATCTGTGCAAACTGGTTGAGAGTCTCCATCGATGGCAGAGCCTCGTTGCTCAGGAAGTTGTCGCGGCAGTCGTCACCCCAGTTGTGGTTGTCTCTCTTCTCGCGGTTGGTGTATTGCTTTTCAATCAGAGACTGATATTCAGCCTTTGCACGCTCATATTCCGTAGCGGTGAAACCAAACTTTGCAGCTCTCAAAGCTTCACGATAGACAGATGCGAGTGCATCCTCTGTTTTTCCATCCTTTGGCAGGGCAGACAAAGTAAAAGCATCCTTGGTTCTTGAAAACAGATATGTTTCATCACCTGCTCCAGCCTGAATGAATGGACATTCAGAGTCAAGCGCAACTTCCTGCAAACGCAGATTCATCATGTGGCTGATAACGTATTTCTGATAACCCATAATCAGCGACAGCATAGTGTTTCTCATGTTGTCAGGCAGAGCATCGTGCTTGAACATTGCCTGAACAATAGAGTAACGCTGCTCCTTATCCTTATCTACTACGATGATAGGTTCAACATTGTCAGGAACTTGCTCTGCAACTACAGGAACAGCATTTTCAGGCATCTTCAGGTCACCGAACATTTCCTTTATCTTATTGATAGTGTAATCCACGTCAATATCACCAATCACAATCACAGCCTGATTGTCTGGACGATACCATTTCTTGTAGTAGTCGCGCAGTTCGTCATACTTGAAATTATCTACAACGCTCATTAGTCCGATAGGCATACGCTTACCATATTTGCTACCAGGATAAAGAGTCTCTAAGTTGCGCTCAACCATACGGCTTTGAGCATCTGTTCTCAGACGGTATTCCTCATGGATAACACCACGTTCCTTGTCAATCTCACTACCTTCGAGCAGCAAAGCACCAGCCCAGTCGTGGATAATCAGCAGACAAGAGTCTAATGCGCTCTGACGAGTTGAAGGAACATTGCATATTCTATACACAGTCTGGTCGATAGAAGTATAAGCATTCAGGTCGCTACCAAACTGCACACCAAGACTTTCACAATAGCGGATAACGCCATTTCCAGGGAAATTCTTCGTACCGTTGAAGCACATGTGCTCTAAGAAGTGAGCCAGACCTCTTTGAGATTCTTCTTCCTGAAGAGAGCCCACCTTCTGTGCAATATAGAAATTCACACGTTTCTCAGGATAAGCATTCTTTCTTACATAGTAGGTTAGACCGTTGTCCAATTTACCCTTCTTAACATCAGGATCCATTGGAACCTCAGGCATCATCTGTGCCATCATTGCAGATGCGCAAATGAGCATCGCAATCATCAAAAACAATTTTTTCATATCTGTCAAATTAAAAAAATAAACACTTAAGTTAGACGCATTCTTTCTGCAAAAAACTACAAAATCGGCGCAAAATTACGAAAAACCAAATACAAAAGCAAATTTTCAAAAAAAAATTTATAATAATTAATGGTTCATCACACATTCTGAAGGTTCTCCCTTCATCATCTCTTCGTTGTTCCTTCGTTGTTACTTTGCTTGGTGTTCGCTTGCGAAGCGAAAGGGAGGGTGGAGGTGAAATCCTTCTGTTCTGTTCGACAATTATCCATGGTATCATTTATTCATATAGTGCCCTATCATATACAATGGCACATTGACGATTACTTCCCTGCTGTCGTGATATGGTTTCATCGACACCTTTATAGCTCTTTGTATATTCTGATCATCAATAAAACTCTTCAGGCTTTTCGCCTTTAAGTTCTCTTCTGCCTTACATTCTATCGGCAACAGAGCATTATCATGCTGCATCAGCAGGTCAACCTCCTGGCGTGAATTATCCTTCGACCAATAAAACAACTCATGTTTCTCGTTTAATTGCTGAAACACGTACTGTTCCGTCAAAGCTCCCTTGAATTCTGTAAACACATCCAATCCGTGCAGTAACGTCTTTGCATCAAGTCCGCTCATAGCCGACAGCAATCCTACATCAACCAGGAACACCTTAAAGGCCTTCTCATTACAATAGGCGGATAGCGGCATCCCTGGCTTCGTCACACCATTCACCTGATGCAGAATGCCTGCATCAAACATCCATTGCAGAGCCATCTCATACTCGCGTGCTCTTGCACCTTCGCGCACAAGTCCAAACACAAATTTCTTGTTCTCTCGGCTCAGCTGGCTCGGAACCGAATGCCATACCTGTCGCAATCGCTCCACCAGAGCACCTTCCGCATGTTTCGAGAAGTCATCCTCGTAACCTCTCAGTATCTCATGCTGAATATCGCGAATCTCATTCCACTCACCATCATCAGCAAAAGCCTGTACCGCCTCTGGCATTCCTCCAACGAAATAATACTCCTTCAATCTGTTCGTCAACTTGTCATGGAACAATGCCATCGTATCCAAGTCCTTCGTTTCAATTGCAGAGACAAGCATACCATCCCCAACAGCCTCCAGAAACTCAATGAAGTTCATCGGATGCATCTGAAGGAAATTGACCTTACCCACAGGGAACGACACACCTTTGTGAAGCGAAATGCCAAGTAGAGAACCAGCAACAACAATATGCTGTTCAGGGCAATTCTCCTGAAAATACTTCAATGCCGTCAATCCACCCTCTGCCTCCTGAATTTCGTCCAGGAAGATAAGTGTCTTACCTGCATCACAAGGCACACCACATTGTGTACGGATAGCTCGCAGAATACGATATGTATCATAATCTTGCACGAACAATCCTTGCAGATGTTTTGCTTCCTCGAAGTTGATGTAGGCAAGGTTCTGATAGTGACGTTTACCAAACTCCTTTATCGCCCATGTCTTACCCACCTGTCGAGCGCCTTCTATCACGAGAGGTTTCCTCCGTTTACTGTTCTTCCAATCAAGCAGTTGCCCTAATACTTTTCTTTCCATACCGCAATCTTATTACACGATTATCAAATGAATACTATCCACATTTTACACATAATAAGTACGAATAATATATCCTCAACACACGTTTTATGTACGAATGCGACTGCAAAATTACACTTTTTTCTACGATTACCAAAATTTCTTTATGTGTTTTAACACATTATTATATAATTTGCGCTTTTTTGACAACCTTAAATCCGCAGCCTAAAATTTGGTCAATTCAAAATAAAAACAGGTATCATTTATCACTCTTCCATGTTCATTTGTTCCTTTATAGAACACACCTTTATATTGCCAGCGCAGATGATGGGCTATTATAGCGGATAAGGGAATTGTCCCCTAGTTCCCTGATAATAGAACGAGTTAATGTTGCGCTCTAACTGGCGCACGCTCCATTGCTGCTGTGCGGCCTCACGCAGATACCATTCACGTGCCTTGGGATCCTGCACCCTCATTATAAGACGATTATGGCTCCAAGGCAATTTGATAGACAGTGTGTAGCAAATCTCAGAGTCGCTATAAGTGAGATAGAATTGACGCATATTTCTGAGATTGGCATACGAAAAACCGTCACCAAATTCTGCGATAAGTTCTTTGGAGAGATTCTTCAATAATCCCTCACCGTATGCAGCTCTGTCCTCGCCTTTCTGTTCTTCAACAACTATACGTTTGCCGATGAGCCAGTAAGCTACGGTCATAGTTGTGTCGATAGCACGTGCCGTATTCTTCCGCGCCTCGCTGAGAATGCCGCGGATATCATCAGCTATATTGCCTGTTGATGTAATAGAGTGTAATTTCTGTATGTCTGTCATAAGTCTTATATTACCTTTACGTTGTTCTCAAAAATGGAAAAAATTGGGCGATTATCTGCATTTTTGCCTTTTACTACATGACGAAGTTAGTTTATTCCTCAAATGGGTATGTCTCATCATAGATGTCTGCAAGAAGGCGGTAAGTGTTTCAGGACAGAATTTGTCAGGACACTCTACACTCAGAAAGCCATCATTACCGAAGTAGTAAATACTCTTGATAAGTGAACACAACTCAAGCAGCGTAGGAAGCCGGCAAAAGCGGCAGCAGACATCTACCAACGACTAAAATATATAACTTTAAAGGAAATATGGTTAGTTCTCAATAACCACATATCCTAATTCTTGGATAGCCTTGACGAATGAGGGGAACTGGTTGCCCCATTGATGGCAGACAACATACTTTATTCCGTCGGCAGATGTAAGGATATCCTCTTTCTCCACAAAGAAGCGGTTCATGTCATCATGTCCTTCTGTTGCACGTTTCTGAACATCAGCCAATGGACGGAGTACACCATAACTTCCTTGCAGATTCTTGATGAATACACTTTCCATTTGTTTAAAGGTATGATGCGGATGATTCTTTGCAAAATGTTTAACCACAGCAAGGACAAAACGACGCTTGTTTAGTGGCGTAGAGCCGTTGAAAGAATACATTTTTCTGCTACTTGAAGCAGAAGGCGTGTTCGTTGGCTCGGTTTGAACCACATCGTTGTTTGCATCAATTATTTCGACCTTGATATTAAGGTTCAGTGATTGAGCAATCTTTTCCAGCTGATTTCTCTTGTCTCCAGTTGAAGAGTGTGTCATAATGTAAAGATTTCCTTCTACTGGAACTTGTGCCTTTCCATACTTGCTGTCCAGTGTAGTAGAAACGAGTGGCACGTGGCAGAAAGAAAGACCTAAAGTCCTAACTCTCATAAAACCGATACGACGTATCGCTTCAACGAAAGTTAGTTTTGCTTTAGGGTATTGAATTACCTGTCCATCAGGCATGGTGACGCGAAGTAAGGTTTTCTCGTTCACCTGCACTCTTGGCTGTTCATGTTTGCCGTATTCTTGATGTTCTGCCTGTGGATCCTGTTCCAGTTTCTTTGCTTCTATAAGCTGTGAAATGTTAGTCTTACGGCTCAAAGCGACGCTGATAGGTTCGCCAGGTTTATATTCCACAACAAGCACCAAGTCACGCTGAATCTGTTTCAGCGTTGGTTCAATGTTTTTTTCGAGTGAAGGAAGAATTTCCTCCTTGATAATCTGCTCTTCCAGTTCGTTTACTTGGCGAAGCACATCATCCCCAAGTTTCACGCCAACATCCTGTGAGTTGCGAATAATGCTATACAGCTTTTCAAGATTCGTCATATCAATATCGTTTTTTTATTATCAGTAACAGCTTTCGTGTAGATTTCATAAAGTGAACTTTGCTCGGTGAGCATCCCGAACACAAGTTCATCAGCCATTTCAGCAACGTAGCGGTTGCGACGGAGAGCAAGATCTCTGTTTGCTCTCATGCCATTGCTGACGGAGATATACAGCAACCGACCTTCATTGTAGGCAGTTTTATGTTCTTTCGGTATGCGAATATATGGTTTTCGCGTGAGAACAATGATGACAGGTACTTTATGTTCCAATAGGAAATGAAGTACATCACGTTCAATGGCAGAGTTGAAACCGCTAATCACACAATCGTTCTCGGCATTAAGACCTGTAGCCCAGTCGTAGCAATCCAATACATGCTGCGACTGGATTGTCATGCTTGCAAAGAACGCAGTTTTTGTTCTTTCAAGCAATTCTTTATTGCCGAGATATTGTAGCTTCATATTATGACTCTCCTTTCTTGTTCTTTGCAGTCAATTCGGCAATAGTTCTATTTACCACCTCTTTCAACTGATACGATGCCACACCAAGTGGTTTTTCTATATCTTCCAAAGACCATTCCACCACAGTTTTGTCATAATCACGGCAGATAATCAGTCCTACAGTAGGATTGTCATCCTTACCTTTGAGCAACTTGTCAGCAGCTGTAACATAGAAGTTAATCTTTCCTGCAAATTCTGGTAAGAATTTCACAGCCTTTAATTCAATCACAACATAACGTTTTTGAGGAATATGATAGAAAATCAAGTCAGGAAAGAAAGATTCCCCTTCTGGCATACGCAGTTCTTTTTGTCTGCTCACAAAAGCAAAACCTTCACCTAATTCCAGCAGAAAGCGTGTGATGTTGGAAACCAATGCTTCCTCAAGTTCTTTTTCATCATACCCTTCCTTCATCGTAAGGAAATCAAAATTATAAGGATCCTTCAGTATCTCCACAGCCAGTTTGCCTTGTGGTGCAGGCAGACGAGAATCGAAGTTTGTCAAGGCAGCACCTTGAGCGGCATATAGATTTCTGTCAATATTGTCCTCTAAAACCCTTCTGCTCCAATTCCCTTGCAATGTTTGGCGAATATAGAACAGGGCTTCATCCAATGCTGAACATTTGGTGATAATCTCCACATGATGTCGCCACGGAATTCTTCCAAACATTTCCGGCATTTCCATTTGGTCACCAGGCTGTTGACCAATTACATCATTCATTTGGTCACCAAGTTGGTGACTTTTTTCATTTTGTTGATAATAAAAGCGATACCAGCGTCTCATATACTTAACGTTGGTGTCAGAGAATCCTTTTTCGCCAGGGAATTCATTACGCATATCAAGGGCAAACTGCTTTACTACACTTTCGCCCCATCGATCCTCAATGTGCATATTGTACATATCCCTACCTACACTCCAGTAGAACTGTAGCATTTCAGTATTTACACGAACAACTGCCTTTAGCTGGGCATTACGAAAACGTTGTTTTATGTCTTGTAGCCAATTGATATAATCCTTATCAGCAATCATACCATCTCTATTTATAAACGCAGGTTTCTTCATTAGTTGTATATCACCTTTACATTGTTTCTTACCTCAACACGGTTTTAGTTTCCAAATCATAGCTCAAAGGCAATGTTGGTATGTTGTAATTCTCGTGTCTCATTATTCTTCGCTTTCTTCGTTCAAATTATCACCCATACGGTACTTTATGTCGTAATTGATAATGAAATCAAGTTCTTCTTCCGTGAAGCCATAATGCTTGGCAAGAACTATGTCGATTTCGTCAATGATGGGTTTGGATTTATTCACCTTGTATTCATAAATTTCTCCTTTTGCTCTTTTGTCAAATCGTGTAATTCTGTTAGCTTGATATGAAGAAGATAGATTTTCAATATCAAATCCAACTATTTCTTTTATTGAAATAGGGAACTGGGCAAAATGCCAGTTGCCAAGATGCCAACAATCGGATATACTTGTATGATAGATATAGAACAGAGAGGAATTTGTGACACAAAAGAACTTGCTAAGGAAAGAATTTTGAATGTACATTTCCTTATACGATTTTACGGGAGTTAGCCAAGGACAAAAACTAAATGGGAATATCCAATATGTTTCACCATAATCTTTATAGTATATTGTACCTATCTGGCTTGAACGCTTTTCCACAACTGCCATTAAATCCTTTTTCTTTGTATGAAATTTATCCCAAATTTGCTGCATCATGTAGCTACTTACCTTAGGCAATATCATGTCACGTTCATCATCAAATTGGCCACATGAATATTGTAATACTTGGAATAATACAGAGTGGTCTTTTGATCTAAGATATTTTGTAGTGTAAATACCTGCATTGTTATCAATACTTGCAATAACAATTGATACGCGTTGTGAGATGCCATTAAACAAAGAGGTCGGACGAATAGAATGATTGGTAAAGAACAACCTGTTATATCTTTTCTGTAAAAATCTGCGTAATGGCTTGTACTCTCTAATAGATGTTACGCTCATTGGGACTATTAGCCCAATCTTGGAACTTTCCATTGTAATTTGAGCACATCTTTCTGTACAATATGCATATAAATTTCCATAATTGTTTCTACAGAAATTAATACTGTAATCAATTTCTGATGTCTCCACATACGGCGGATTACCAATAATCACATCAAACCCTCCGTTTCCTTGAATAATCTCATAAAACTCTGCGAGCCAATGGAAAGGTTGATGACTTTTTTCCCATTCATCAAAAGGAATAGAGCCACCTGTAATTGCAGAGTACATTTTGCGGTTAAGTGTATCAGTGAGATTTTTCAATCTGAATCGAAGAGCCTGCTTTGCTTCCTTAAAGGCCTCCATATCCTCATCTTGCTTGAACTGAACTTCTTTGAAGCGTTCGAAAGCAAGAGCTGACTTTTTCATGCCGTCCTTCACTTGACTACGGAACTCTGCATTTGCAAACATGTCGCCATAGGTAAGGTCTTGTTCCAGTTCCTGTGCAGTAGCATATCCAACGAGCGTATTGCCACATCGAATATTGAAGTCGATGTCTGGCAATGGGTCGAGTCCGAGATTATCGGCACGAACATCCACATCCACAACGGCAACCATCTTCAGGAACAGACGGAGCTTTGCTATTTCAGTTGCTTCCACCATTATGTCCACACCATATAGGTTGCGTAAGATGATGGACTTAAAGATGAAGTATTGTCTGTTTGAGCGGTACTTCTTGTTTATCTCATAAATTTCATCCTTGAAGAGGTTCGGGTTTTGCTGGTTCCACATTTCCATGCGCTCAATGCAAATCTCGTACAGTGGTTCGAGAATGTTCATTGCTGCAAAGAGGAATGCACCAGATCCGCATGTAGGGTCAAGTATAGTAACCTTTTGCAGAGCATGGTAGAAATGCGCGACAAAGGAATGGTCTGAAGCATTTGCCAGAAGGTCATAGACGAATTGGCGAATATCAAGGTTGTAAGTGATGAAATCATTTATCTCATGAATGTCACCCTTTTCGATTTTCTCAATTAATGATTCACATCGTTGCAAGCGTTCTACAGTTTCACGCCAAATCTCCGTAGGTAGGCAGAATGGTTCGGTGGTTTTCTCGTTCCATCTTGCACGACGTTCCAATAGATTTGGTTTTGTAGTATCAATACCCTCTGCAATAAATGAAGGAATGCGCTCTCTCCAATCGGACGAATATCCTTGTTTGACAGCATCGTAGATGTATCTGTCGCCACTTTGTTTGAGCATGGTCCAAACAAATCCGTCCTCCTTGAAGTCCTTAGCACTGGTAGATGTGGCAGACTTCGTCTTGTCCATGAGGAACGGTAATATGCAGTTCTTACCGATATATTCCGTGATGTCCTCCTTGGTGTAGTAAGCACCCATAGCAGCACGGTCATTGATATACTGTTCGAAGATATAGCCAAGAACATCAGGGTTTATGTCTTTGCCCGAAGCAGTATGGCGGTCATCGAGATGCCAGTGCCATTTGTCAAAGAAAGCGAAAAGCTGCTCAAAAGCTTCGTCGGCAATATCAATGTCTGCATAGTCCTGTTCCAACTCATGCTCATCGAACATACCACCATTGAGATACGGAATACGTCCGTATTTGCTTTCAAATTCACGGTCGTGTTTCGGAGCGTTCAGACCATCATGGAACAGAGCAGTAAGGAAACCACGATAGAAAGACTGGAAGAAGCGGTCTTCTCCCTTTTCTTTCTGAACCCACAGTAACTTCTCTCGAAGATAGTTGGTGTTGAGGTCGAGGAAGCCTTTCTTCTGAATGAAGTAGCAGAACATAAGTCGATTGAGCATCACCGATGCATACCATTGCTTCTTTCTATTCTTCTTGTCCTCTATCTGGTCATCAATTCCCGAAATGAACTTAACGAAAGCTGTATGCTCCTTCTTGAAGCCAGCATAGAAATCTTTCGTAAGTTTCTCGCTATTGACGATAAACGCTTCTCCGATGCGCTGTTTGACATCCATGATTGTAGTTTTCTCGTCCAGTTCAAACGAGAGTTCATCAATCTTGGAATAAAGGAAGTCAGCCTGTGGAAGCGACTGATACTCGATGAAAACCAGGTCGCGCTTCTCGATTTTCTTCACTGGAGCCACCCAAAGATGGTGTAACTCATCAGGAAGGAAGAAAATGAGAATATAATCGTTGGCATTGCGGCGCAATTTCAAGTCCAACTTTTTGCAGAATGACGATGTAGGAATCTCATCCACCTCGCATTGTAGGATTTGGAATCCGTTGCGTTCAGCAATAGCAGTAATTTGAACTTCCTTTTCATCGATGATATACAGCGGCAGTTCTGCCTGACCACGCATATTATTCCAACCCATTTCAGAGATGAAAAGCTCCCTGAACTGTCTGGATTCGATATATTCATTGAATGTCTGTCGTCTCATAGCATTCTATATTATACTTTGCGAATACCCATAGAGCATATAACGCTTGGGTCTTTTGACTTAACTTTATCTTCTTCAATACGGCAAAGGTTGCCCGAAGCACGCATTTCCAGAACCGACTCCACAATATCATCGCTCGTTGCTGTGCGAAGCAAACGGCCGAGCATAAACTTCGCATTTTCAAGAAGAGGATAATTGTAGATGTCATCAATAGCAAATTTCAGTTGCTGGCGTTTGTCGTCATCAAAGAATAGCGTAGGTGGTTGTTCGTAGTAATGTTCGAGCAGTTGGATGATGCGATATCGTGTAGAGAAACGGTTTCCAAGTATTCCACCAATGGAAACAGTAGCCTCCTGTGTAATACTGCCTACCGCTTTAGCCACGAGTTCATGGTGCATTTCAAGTGGTTCTTGTATTGGTTCGTTTATAGGGCAAGCGAGAGTTTGCAGAATCTTCTTCTGTGAGCGGCTAATCTCGTTGCCTTCCTTGTCGAGCCATACGAGAACATCATAATCGTTGTATGTTCGAGCATAAGTGATAACACCTTCCTCCAAAGTACTGTCAGTTGCTTTAGTGCTATACACCACATTGCTCAAATTTGGGATGATACTCTTTAGTTCTGGTTTCGCGTCGGTAGCATTTTTCCAAATCTGGTAAGCCATAGAGCCAAGGTCCACGTCATTGTCATCGTCATCATCAAGGACACCGCTCTTTTCGTTATACATATCCTTTAAGTTCTGCTCGTTTCCTTCAAAGAACAATTCATCAGAGCCGACAATTTCAGCATTTTCATTGATACGCTGATTAAGACGCTTCTTAAGTTTTATAAGATGTTCGATGCCATCAGCTGGGAAGAACGAATAGCAGTCGATGTGGTCGGCCTCCTGCCCGATACGATCCACACGACCTGCACGCTGAATGAGGCGTATGATAGCCCAAGGCAAATCAAAGTTCACGATGACATGGCTATCTTGAAGGTTCTGACCTTCGGAAAGGACATCCGTAGCGATGAGGACTCTTGTCTGTCGGTTTGACGGAATGTCTGCGCCGTTGCTCTTTGGCGAAAATCTGTCCACTACCTCCGTAGGATTTTGTGTGTCTCCTGTAGCTTTATCGATGGACTCGATGCCCTTTGCTTTGAGGTAATAGTGAATGTAATCAGCAGTATCGCTGTATTGCGTGAACACAATTACTTTGTCTTTCTTGTGCGTTGTAGTAAGCAGGGTGAATAGTTCATCAAGTTTTTTATCCTCATTAGGATTCCACCTGCCACATAACTGAATCATCTTGATTATTTGTTGGCAGTCAGCAATTAGTTGCTGTTTCAGTGTACGTTTGAAATACTTACAGTTAATCCAACTTACATTGTTCTTCTGCACGATAAGTTCATAGTATTCCTGTGCCTTCTTCATGTAGTGTTCCATGTCAGTAGGAATATCGAGGGACTTAACGAAACTTTCTTGTTCGCCACCATTTCCGAAGAGGTCAGTTGAGAAGTCAATGTCTTCAGGCGTATCATTAGGCAGTGCGTTTTCATCGCCAATAGGCAAGTCTAACTTGTTCTCAATGGCATATATGAAAACAGCGTTTCGTACAATATGGCGATAGAGCGTAATAAGGAATGAATAACCACATGAGTCCATACGCTTGAAGAATGTACTCTTGCAGAAGCCCATCATACGCGCTCCGGCACGAGAGAGGTTATCTATGATTTGTTGCTCATGCTTTTCTGCTTCGGCAGTTTTGGACTCACTGATGTACTTATTCAGACCGTAACGTGGCAACTGTAGCTCTTCCATAAGCTCAATCATCTGCTCGCTATATAAGCGTGAGAACTGGTCACCCTTTTCCGTAGGGAATTTTATAGAGCGAGGAATGCGGTCTGGGAAATATGATTTAGAACCGTCATTGAACAGCAGATAACGGCGGTTGTTCTCTGGATCGACCTTCGCGAAGTTGTTTTTGATGAATGTTCGGGTACGACGTACAAGGAACAGTTTCATCAGTTCACTCCAGTCCTCTGTGCTTGTACTCTTCTCAAATGCAGCAATACTACGTATAGGAATTTCGTTGTGTTTTTGCATGAATGCACGTTCACCACCACACTGACGGATGTATTCCTCTGGGCGTATGCCGAGATCCAGGTCTTCGCCAATAAACAGGCGCAGTTGTGCGCCGAGGTCTGTAAAGTCCTTGTTGTATGGTGTAGCTGTCAGTAGAAGAACTTTTGAATCTTGCTTCTGAATAAGGTCTTTGATATTGTGGTAACGGCGACCTTCAGGGTTGCGAAGGTTATGACTTTCATCGACAATGATAAGGCGATAATATCTTGCGTTATCTACATCAATAGGCTTGGCGAGTGACATAACATCCGCTTTCAAGTCGTATTTCTTGACATACTTATGCCACATTTCCTGAAGATTTGCAGGGCAGATGATGAGCGTACTGCTTGCATAAGTCATTTCCCACATTTTGGCAATAGCACAAGCCGTAATTGTCTTACCGAGTCCTACGACATCACCAATCATTGCGCCGCCTCGCTTGTCGTTGGCAAGATGTTTTGCTGCTATCTTGACAGCGTTCTCTTGGAAGTCGAAAAGTTCACGACGAAATTCTTGTGGCAAAGTGAACTCCTTGATACCAGAACGAGCTTCCTGTGAAAGATGATAAGCAGTTTTCAAATAAATATAGTACGGAGGAATGTCGTCCTTTCCTGCCCAACTATTATCAATGACCTCAATGAGTTCCTTGGTAATATCAACACAGAAGCGGTCTTCCCATCTGTCATCAAACCATTTTGAGAGTTTGTCGGCAGAGTCGCTATCGCCAAATTCTGCATTTAGTTCACCGTTTCCAGTGAGACCACTATATGTAAGGTTGCTGCTACCCATGATAGCCTGTATCTTGTTGAAATTGTCATCAGGGCGATGAGCAAGATACAGTTTCGCATGAAGTGGCTCACGGAGATACAGACGTACATTGACTTTTTCTTCCTTCAACTGACGGGAAAGATGACGAAGCGTCATTTCATCTCTTTTGGTAGGAAGACCTAGAAGAAGTTGCTGCTTGAAGTCATGAGCGATTTGCAGCTTGCATTGCAGAACAAAATCAGCATCTGGCAAGTCATTTTTCTTGCCATATAGTTTGCGAATGATTTCTTCTTCAGGGCGGTGCATACCAACAAGAAGACGGCAAGTACGGAACTCACGCTTGTCCTTTTCAAACACATAATCGCCAGGCAACTGGTCGATTTGGTCCACGATTAAGTCCCATCCACGAAGGTTGAAATAGCCGACGCAAAAATCAACACGCTTTACACCTACGTTGGTGATTATGCCCTGAAGCCCTTCAGTAAACTTGACGTCAATATTATCGTATATACGAGCCATAATAAACTAAAAACTCCCCCGCAGTGCGTTGTCAGGCGACCAAACCTTTTTGCAACACTGCCAGAGAGTTTTTTTATTTTTCCTTTAGCCATTAGGCTCTTATTGGTCCTTTGACAACATAGTGCGTTTGCGCACATTGCATCGAAAAATGTATTTCAATCATTTTCGCTGCAAAGATAAGAAAAAACTTTGTTTTTTAATTGACAATTGATAATTGATAATTGATAATTATGATTTTTTAATACATCGCAATGCGAGTCATAGTCATCGGCAGTAGTCAGTGTTAGTAGTCGAAGTCGCAAAA
>JAZLKO010000105.1:0-55353 GCA_045597685.1 Prevotella sp. | reverse complement strand
TGGAAATAGGTAGGCATCGCCATATCAAAGAATGGACTGACGCCAATCTTTCCCAGAATTTGGTTATCAAACGACGTGAAACTATAGGCAAAAAATGTGTAGGTTTTTGACATATGTTTTGAACACCCTACCTTACAGGGCTTTAGTTAGTGGAAAACCTATATACATAGCGCTAACGCGCTACGCTGTATTATTCCGTCCCTTCAGGACTTTTTACAACCCACAACCTACAACCCACAACCTATAACCTAACTATTTTTTAGTTTTGGGGGTTGATTTCTGGCTTTGCAAATCGTTGCGAAGATGGATGATTTCCTTGTCCTTGATGTCGATTTGTCTGGTCAGATTTTCGATGGTTGTGATATAGGCATTCAACTCATCGTTGTCAATGTCTAACGGATAGAGCGTGTTTACTCGACTGATGAAATCGCCAAGTATATTCATATAATTGGTGAATGCATCGAATGGACTATCATAAATACCACGATTGAAGCCTACATAGTTGGCTTTGGTGGTCATGAAACGGAAATTGTTTGATGCTTGCAGATAGTACCAGTCTTGTATGAGTCGGGCATCGCGTGTAATCATAAGCCTGTCGGCAAGTGAATACAACTTGTTGAAAGCCTCTAACTGCATCTTATTGCCCAGCCAGCAACTGACATCGCGTTCTTCATCCACCCATGACAGAGTATCTGGAACATCTAATGTGTCAACGGCTTTAGTCCGAGCACATATTTCAGAAGGAGTGGCAAAGCCAATTTTACGGGCTTTGGCTTGTGCTGGTATAGCACGTAGAAACTCCAGAATGTTGGACGACAAAGGCTGTGCCATGCCAAGTGCAGAAAGTTCCATAAAGATGTTGATTAATTGTTCCTCTTTAGGCAGGGCTGCAATCTTATCAACATATTTGTCGGCGAACAAAGGGTATTCATCCCAGCTTCTGTCGTTGAAGCGCAGAGATATGTCGTCCGACAATTCAACATCGCGCAGAAGGAGTTTTAATTTTGGTGCTTCGATGCAGGAATAAACATAGTGAGGAGATTTCCATCCGAGAACATGTTTTGCACCTTCTGTAAGCATACCCTTGAATCCCATTGCTGCCATTTGGCGGCCGATGTCGTTGGAGTAAATAAGAGATGAGTTGCGTACAACTTTTGGAGTCTGTCCGAAATACTCCTGCATCTTCTCCATTTGCCGTTTAATTTCGATTGCGAAGCATTCTTCATTAGCCAGCGAAGCAAGACCATGCGAATAAGGTTCAGCCAAAAACTCCACACATCCTGTGTCGGAGAGTTGCTTGAGCAGGTCAAGAACTTTTGGGGCATGCATTTCCAACTGTTCTATTCCACATCCAGAAAGAGAGATTGCGAACTTGAAAAATCCTTTGTTCTCCTTTGCCATATCCAACAGAGTTGTCAAGGCAGGTATGTAAGAATGTTCAGCAATGTCGGTAATGCTACGTTCATTCTCATAGTCGTCATAATAATAGTGGTCGGTACCGATGTCAAAAAAACGATACCTTTTGAGATGTATAATCTGGTGCATCTCGAAATACAAACAAATATTCTTCATGGTTGTATATCTTTTTAGTGTGTTCGTGCAATAGTTTCTTCGTAGAGTTTTCTGATTCGAATGCCAACTTTTTCCCATGTAATTTGGTCAACTTCGTTTTTGCCTTCTTCTTGGAGATAGCGGAAGAGTGAATCGTTTGTACAGATGGAATAGATGGCGTCAGCCATGGAATGAATGTCCCAGTAATCTATTTTTATGCAGTTGGTAAGGATTTCTCCACAACCACTCTGCTTGGAAATAATGGTTGGTGTGCCGCATTGCATGGCTTCCAAAGGTGAAATACCGAAAGGTTCACTGACAGACGGCATGACATAGACATCGGAACTTTTCAGGCATTCATAAACCTGCTTGCCTCGCATAAATCCAGGGAAATGGAAACGGTCGGCAATGCCACGTTCGGCAGTCAACCATATCATCTGTTCCATCATGTCTCCATTGCCAGCCATACAGAAACGTACATTCTGTGTGCGATGAAGCACTAATGATGCTGCTTCAACGAAATATTCAGGTCCCTTCTGCATGGTCAATCGTCCGAGGAATGTCACTACCTTTTCCTTGCCAGTATGGTCAGGGCGCGGTATGTCTTGATATTCCTGAGCAAGAGGATAAACGGCGTTGTGCATTGCGAAGCACTTGCGAGGGTCTTGGTGGTATTGATTGATAACTGTCTGACGTGTCAGTTCACTTACACACATTATGCAATCAGCATTGTCCATACCATTTTTCTCAATGCTATATACTGTTGGATTCACGTTTCCACGCGAGCGGTCAAAATCGGTAGCATGCACATGTATCACCAGTGGTTTCCCGCTAACCTGCTTAGCATGTATTCCTGCAGGATAAGTCAGCCAGTCATGAGCATGGATGATGTCAAAATTCTGCTGACGAGCTACGACTCCTGCAACAATGCTGTAGTTATTGATTTCTTCATGCAGATTATCGGGATAGCGACCGCTGAATTCCATGCAACCAAGGTCGTTGACATTCATATAGTTGAAGTCAGCATATATTTTTGACCTTAAATCATAATAGAGCTCTGGTGAAATAAGTCGGCCAATCCTGCTTTGAACATAATCATAGTTGGCATCACGCCAAGCTATAGGCACACAATTCATAGGAATGATATTCATAAAACTGCGATCCTCATCACCCCATGGTGCAGGAAGACAGAATGTAATCTCCATGTCGCCTTGTGCCGCAAGACCTTTTGTCAATCCGTAACTGGCAGTACCTAATCCACCTAATATATGAGGAGGAAACTCCCAACCAAACATCAATACTTTCATAATATCAATATTTATACTGGTTAATCAGTTCTGTAATTCTTAAAAGTTCGGCAACGTTCATTGCAAATGCAAAACATCCTCTGCCTGAGAATGGCGGATTGCCGTCGAACATTTCTGGCATTGTGCCGATGGCATGGTATGTGATTTCTTCTTCGAATCCTATTAATTGCCGTTGAACGAAACTCAAGCGTGAGCGTTTATAAACTTTCAGGCATGCTTCAAGATAGAAACCCTCTAACCAAGGCCATGCTGTGCCCTGATGATAGGCATAGTCGCGTTGATGCTGTGGTCCTACATACATAGGATTGTATCCATTGCTTTTTGGTGAGAGGGAACGTAAACCTTTAGGGGTAAGCAATTCACGTGTGCAGATATCCAGAATATCTTTTTTCTGGTAGTCATTTAGTGGGGAATAGTCGAATGCCACAGTAAAAATCATATTAGGCCGGACGCTCCAGTTGGGCACACCGTCAACAAAGTCGAACAAGTAGCCATGCGCATTAAGGAATGTTGCGAGGAATGATTCTTTGCACTTTGCTGCCAATGCTGTATAGGTATCCGCTTTCTTAGGCAACAGGTTTGCAGCGAAACAGAGAGCATTATACCATAAAGCATTGAATTCAACAATATATCCCGAACGTGGAATAATAGGTTTGCCGTTTTGATTTGTAGAGTTCATCCATGTGATGGCAGTATCATGTCCGTCGGCAGTCACAAGCCCGTTTTCCTGAACTTTTAGATTAGGATGCTTGTTGGCTATGAAGAATGTCATTATCTCTTCAATAAGTTTGCCATACTTGCGTCTGCATGCAGGCTCTCCTTGGTGTTTCGCATATTGCTGCAAAGCCCATATTGCCCATAAAAATACATCAGGGCAATCGAGTTCTCTAAGTTGTACTTCTTTAGGTTTGTTTTTTATAAAGTCGCGTATGCCTCTTGCTGCTGTGTTCATGCAAGATTCAAAATACTCTGTTTCTTTTGTTGCTAAAGTTAAACCAGGCAAGGCAATGAACTCATCCCTTGCTCGACATGCAAGCCAAGGAAATCCTGCTTGGATATAATTGTCTTCATTCTTATGTACATGGAACTGATGTGCAGCACAATGCAGACAATGGAAATAATTGTCCCAAGGGAACAAATTTGCAACTTCTTTTTCAAAGAGTTTCTTGAGTTTTGCCGTGTCGGTTTCTGATGTAGCTGCAGCAAAGATTACACTTTCGCCCTTGCGCAGAGTGGTTTCAAAATATCCTGGAACATACAAATCTTCGGAAGCGTCATACCCCCTTTCCTGTTCTATCGGGTATTCCACTCCACGATACCAGTCGGGTGAGAATATAAATTCATTTGTTTTGCTGAGTTGCATGAAGAGTTCAGGATAGCCTGCATACATACGAGTTTTTATACCATTTTCCACTATCTGATATTCGCGTGAAGCAGTATTGTTTTCATGAGTATATTCACGTACGGAACGGAAGGCGAGAAATGGTTGAAAACGTAATGTTGCATTACCAACCGATTCCAAAAGTGTATAACGCAACATAATACGGTCTTCAAATTTCTGGAACACCATTTCTTTCTTCAGCAAAATGCCACCAACGCGATAAATTGTTGTCGGCACAAGATCGGCGTTGAACTCACGGATGTACTTGTGCCCGAGCGGACTGAAATTATTGCCTTGATATTTATGCAATCCCAGGTTGAATTTGGCTCCATGCTGAATGACTGACACATCGAGCGAAGATAAGAGAACATGATTCACTTTATCCAATTCGGGGATAGGTACGACCAGTAGTCCATGGTATTTTCTTGTATTGCAATCAACGAGTGATGAGCAAGAGTATGCTCCTGAACGACTGGTACGGAGCAGTTCTTTTTTGAGAGAATACTCCAGATTGGTCATAAGTGCTTTTTCAAAGTGAAGGTAACTCATAATATATTAGGTTTATTTGGAAGGACAAAAGTAATGAATTTTCGATGAACTTTTGTATAAAAATGAAATTTGAGAAAGTTTTTTTGTTTTTTTAAGAAAAATATATTACTTTTGCATCAAAATCTTCTCTATATGGCAGAACGCTTATATACAGATGCAGATTATATTTTGGAGAAATTACCTTCGTTTATAGCTCAAATTCCATTGTTTGAGCAGCGCGCTGTATGTGATGCGATAAAGGTGTATAGGTTCAAAAAAAATGACCTTATTTACGTAGAGAATACAGAGGTTAAGGATTTTATGTGCCTGCTCGAAGGAAAAGCGAAAATCTACAAGAAAGGGGTAGGGGGTAGAGAGCAGATTCTTCGGATCGTCGGGGCAGGTGACTATTTTGGGTACAGGCCATTCTTTGATGGTGGGAAGTATGTGTCAAGAGGAACAGCGTGCACTGATTCCATTATCTGCTTTATACCAATTGCGGTTATAGATGAACTGGTGAACTCAAATCTCAGAATTGCGAATATTGTCATTCGGTCACTGGCGCATGAGTTGGGAACGACAACCGAGCGACTTGTGGGTCTTACACAAAAGCACATGCGCGGCAGATTGGCAGACAGTTTGCTGATGTTGGCAGAATCGTTTGGTAAAAATGAAAATGGTGTTACGGTACTCGATATACGACTTTCTCGTCAGGATATTGCAGATTTGAGTAATATGACGCTAAGTAATGCTATTCGCACCCTGTCTGATTTTATTGATGAAAAAATAGTAAAGATAGAAAAGCGTATCATATCAATCCTTGATATGGAAAAATTAAAAAAAATATCAGAAATAGGATGATGAAACCACAAAACCGATTGATAACCATATTGGGACCTACAGCAAGCGGAAAGACAAGTTTTGCTGCCAATCTTGCGGCTTATCTTATCCAAAATGGACAACAGACAGAAATAATAAGTGGCGATTCACGACAAGTGTTTCGTGGAATGACAATCGGCACAGGCAAGGATTTGGACGACTACGTTGTTAATGGACAATGCATAATTCCCTACCATTTGATTGATATTTGTGAACCTGGTGAGAAATACAATATTCATCAGTTTCAACAAAACTTCCTGTCTGCGTATAATGATTGTATCAGTCATGGAATCCGTCCTATATTATGCGGAGGATCTGGACTTTATATTGAGTCGGTTCTGCATAATTACATCTTACCACCAAAGAAAACCGAGGCAGAGCGTGAACGGCATCATCGTGACCGTCCATTGAGTGAAGGCGAAAAAGGGGAAAAACTTGAAACTGTGATTTTAGGATTAGCTATTGATCGTGAACTGCGTCGTGAAAAAATAACAACACGTTTGAAAGCTCGTTTGGAAGAAGGAATGATTGACGAAATAAGAAACTTACTCCAAACTATTGCAGCAGAGGACTTAATATATTATGGACTAGAATATAAGTATGTTACGGAATATGTGATAGGTAAGTTGTCATACGAAGAAATGTTCCGTCTTTTGGAAATAGCAATCCATCAGTTTGCCAAGCGTCAGATGACATGGTTCCGCGGTATGGAACGGCGTGGGTTTACTATTCATTGGATAGCTGCAACTGCTCCAATGGAAGAAAAAATCCGACAAGCATTGCCATTGATAAGCTGATGGTCGGAGCAAAATATAAACTCATTAACTGGAGTTTGCGAAACTTGAAAAACAAAAAAAAACCGCCCGAAAATGAGCGGTTTTTTATTTTAACGTGGAAATTGTTTTAAATTAACCGTTAATCTTAGCCATACGCTTGATGAGTTCGATTACCTTGTGAGAATAACCAATCTCATTGTCGTACCAAGAAACAACCTTTACGAAAGTGTCAGTAAGAGCGATACCAGCCTTTGCGTCAAAGATAGATGTGCGTGGGTCGCCAAGGAAATCAGAGCTTACAACTGCATCTTCAGTGTAGCCGAGAATACCCTTGAGTGGGCCTTCAGAAGCTTCCTTCATTGCTGCACAGATTTCTGCGTATGTAGCAGGCTTTGCAAGATTTACTGTGAGGTCAACAACTGAAACGTCAAGAGTAGGAACACGCATTGACATACCAGTAAGTTTGCCGTTGAGTTCAGGAATAACCTTACCTACAGCCTTTGCAGCACCTGTTGAAGAAGGGATGATGTTGCCTGAAGCAGCACGACCACCACGCCAATCTTTCATAGAAGGACCGTCAACAGTCTTCTGAGTAGCAGTTGTAGAGTGAACGGTTGTCATCAAACCATCTGTGATGCCGAATTTGTCGTTCAAAACCTTAGCGATAGGAGCAAGGCAGTTGGTTGTGCAAGATGCGTTGCTTACAAACTGAGTACCCTTAACGTATTTGTCATCATTAACACCGCAAACAAACATTGGAGTGTCATCCTTTGAAGGAGCTGACATAACAACATACTTAGCACCAGCATCAAGGTGAGCCTGAGACTTTTCTTTTGTCAGGAAAAGACCTGTTGATTCGACAACATATTCAGCACCAACCTCATCCCACTTCAAATCAGCAGGGTTGCGCTCTGCAGTTACGCGGATAACGTTACCATTAACGATGAGCTGTGATTTTTCAACATCAGCTTCGATAGTACCATCGAATGCTCCATGCATAGTGTCATACTTCAGCATGTATGCGAGATAATCAACTGGGCAAAGGTCATTGATACCTACGACTACTACATCATTCTTGTTGCCTTCTTCCAAAGAAGCGCGGAAAACGAAACGACCGATACGGCCAAATCCATTAATACCAATTTTAATCATATTTGTTATTTTAAATAGTTAAAAAACACTTTTCTTTAAAGCGGACGCAAAGTTAAGAAAAAACTATGTTTTTTAATTGATAATCGACAATTGGCAATTGATAATTAATGTTTTTTAATAAATAATTCAAAAAAACTATCATACATCAATTATCAGTCTTTAATCTTTTGCTATTTTTGCACATAATTATTAAAAAATTAAATTAGCGTATTATGAGTAAATTTATTGATGACTTTAAGGCGTTTGCAATGAAAGGCAACGTAGTTGACATGGCTGTCGGTGTTATAATCGGTGGCGCGTTTGGTAAAATCGTATCTTCATTAGTTGACAATGTTATTATGCCGCTCATCGGGTGGATTGTCGGAGGTGTGAACTTTACAGACTTGAAATTTGTGATTCCGAGTACTAAAATCGTTGGGGAAGAAATTCAACCTGCTACTATTGAATATGGTATTTTCATTCAGAACTGCGTTGATTTTCTGATTATTGCTTTCTCAATATTTGTTGCTATCAAGGCTATGACAAAACTGTCAAAGAAGAGAAAAGAAGTGAAAGAAGAAGCCCCTGCAGCTCCTGCTGAGCCTTCTGCAGAAGAAAAATTGCTTACAGAAATTCGCGACTTGCTGAAAAAATAATACCACAGCGTGAATTTGTCTGTCCTGAGATGGTAAAGGGATGAATTTGCATTGATAATATGAACTCCAGAGAATCTAAATTAGAAGCTTTTGGCAGGTTGTTGGATGTTATTGACACCCTTCGGGTGAAATGCCCTTGGGATAAGAAACAAACCAACGAAAGCCTGCGTACCAATACAATAGAGGAAGTATATGAACTTTGTGATGCTATTCTGAAAGATGACAATCACAATATCTGCAAGGAACTTGGTGATGTGCTGATGCATTGTGTCTTTTATTCGCGTATTGGCGAAGAAAAGGGTGTGTTTGACATTGCTGACGTGTGTAATGGCGAATGTGATAAACTAATCTATCGTCATCCTCATATATATGGCGAAGTGAAAGCAGATAGTGCATCTGAGGTGTTGCAAAATTGGGAACAGCTTAAACTTAAAGAAAAGGATGGCAACAAGAGTGTTCTCTCTGGAGTTCCAGAGTCATTGCCTTCACTGATAAAGGCATACCGCATTCAGGACAAAGCCCGCAATGTTGGCTTCGATTGGGAAAAGAGAGAAGATGTCTGGGAAAAAGTTCATGAAGAAATAGATGAACTGAAAGCAGAACTTGAAAAAGGCAATGCTGAAAACTCCGAAAAGGAATTAGGTGATTTTATTTTTTCAATTGTGAATGCTGCACGCTTGTATCATCTCAATCCCGATACAGCATTGGAACATACCAATCAGAAGTTCATACGCCGTTTCAACTATGTGGAACAACATTCCATAAAGAAAGGCAAACAACTGAAAGATATGACATTGGAGGAAATGGATGCCCTCTGGAACGAAGCCAAACGCTGTGAATAAGTTTGAAGTAACTATTTTGGGCTGCGGAAGTGCCAAACCTACAACACGGCATTTCCCGACTTCGCAAATCGTCAACGTAAGAGACAAACTGTTTCTTATTGATTGTGGTGAAGGATGCCAAGCGCAGATATGCCGGGCGCATCTGTCGTATAACAAAATAAGGTGTGTTTTTATTTCTCATCTGCATGGCGACCATGTGCTCGGACTTATAGGACTCGTTTCCACTATGGGACTGAATGGTAGAACCTCTGATTTACACATTTATGCACCATGTGAATTTGAACACATGTTTGCATCTATGAAAAATTTTTTTTGTGCAGATTCTGGTTTTGATGTTTTATTCCATTCTGTAGATACTACGCAAACACAAGTTGTTTTTGAAGACAGAAGCATAAGCGTATCTACAATTCCACTCAATCATCGCGTACCATGTTGCGGCTACTTGTTCCGTGAAAAGGAAGGATTGCCGCATATACGCCGCGAGATGATAGAAGCACTGAATATCCCGTATTCGCAAATAAATAATATAAAAGGTGGAGCCGATTGGGTAATGGATGATGGAACCGTTATTCCGCATTCGCGTCTTACTATTCCTGCAGATGCAACGCGCAGTTATGCCTATTGCTCCGACACAGCTTATATGCCGCATTTGGCATCACAGATAAAAGGAGTGGATTTGTTGTATCATGAAGCAACATACGGTGATGATTGTGCTGAAATGGCTAAAGAGTATTATCACTCAACAGCCAAACAGGCTGCACAAGTGGCACGCGATGCAGAAGTCGGGAAACTACTCATTGGTCATTACTCAGCACGCTACTTGAACGAAAATGTTTTGCTTGAAGAGGCAAAAGGCATTTTTCCTAACACCATCCTGTCACAAGAACTTCTCACGATAGGCGTGTGAGGTTCTAATTACCCAAGATTATTGCAGCTGTGCCTGTGATGTCGTTGACATTGATTACGGAATCCTTGTTGACATCGGCATTTTCAAATACGAATGGAGTTGCTGTTCCTTCTAAAATGTATGTTGCAATAGTTGTAATGTCGTTTACATTTATCTGACCATCACCATTTGCGTCACCAAGCAAAGCCTGTGGATCTAAGTCTTTGAGTATTGAGTAGGTCTCAAAACCATTTTCCTTGAACTTGCCACTGGCATAGTAGGTGTTGAAATAAAGTTGTTTTTCTTCTGCATTATAGTATGATGGTTCGGCAGTTGCAGATTTACTTCTATATTCTGCTACCGTTACATCAACCTTTTTATAAACAAAGCCTGTTGTCTGTTCTGAAAATTCAATTACGCCAGTAGCTGTGTTCCAATAGAAATAGAAGTCAGTATTCTCATACATTGGTGAGAGTTTCCAGTTTTTTGGATTGTTTTTGTCCTGATATGCAATAACGTTCTTTTGTGTCACCTTTTCCCATACAGAATAATTGTAAGTACCTTCATACTTGGCAACCCATTCTGGTTCCTTGCTGCTTTCATATGCAAAAGTCTTGTAGGCATATTCTCTGTATGCACCTTCTGCATTTGTGGTTATCACAATGAGAGTATAATTGTCGGGTGTATCAAGTTGCTTGGTCAAAGTCTTGGATGTAGCAAATTCAGGAGTCATCTCTCCACTTTTAACCTTCTCAACATAGTTTGAAACTTCACTTTTGCTCAATGTGCCACTTGTTAGTATGTAAGCATATTTCTTTACATCATCTGTGAATTGCAACTTGGCAGTCATCTCACCTTCTACTGAAGCATAAATGGTGTCGATAGCAATGTCATAAACAGGGTAGCCAGAAATGAGAAATTCATCAATGCCTCTTGACGAATATGTTGCCCCTGACTTAGTGTAATATGAAACGTACATTGAGAATTTTCCTATTTCTGAATTGAATGTACAAGGGCTGTTCTTATATGTGCTGCCTTTGCTGTAAGTCGGATAATCCGAAATCATAATCTCTTCACCAGAATACGTAAAGCCAGTTGTCTGCATAGGTATGGTGCATTCTCCAGTTGCAGGATTGCAATTGATTATCAATGATGAGGAATATGCCCAATTGTCTATCTTGAATTGCTGTTCATTATCGCCTGTCAAGAGTGTTCTCTGAACTACCGAACTTTCAGACGGGTTGAAGTACCATGAATGTTTGTATGTTCCTATACCATCTCCGTTTGCACTCCATCCTGTCCATTCTTTGGTATTTGTGCCGTCAGTGATTTTGCAGAACAATTGCCAAGGCAACGCTTCTGTGTATGTCTCAAATTTGCCAGCAGGAACATTCAGTGTAGTGCCTGAATATACGCTATTGCTGAATGCAGAAACATTGATTTCTGGTGCTGTGGCCCAACTGATGTTTAATGATTTCAGTTTCGAACATTGAGTAAATGAATTGCCAGCAATGAATGTGACACTTTCAGGAATTGTCAAATTTTCTACTTTGGTGCCTGAAAAAGCGTTGTAGCCGATTGATGTTACAGTATATTGCTTGCCATTGAGGACAACAGAAGTAGGTATTGTAATGCTTCCGCTGTATTCATCAGGGGAATTTGGGTATGTTACTTCAACTTCTGCTTCGTCATCGCTCAAAATATTATAGTATAAGCCATCAGCGAAACTTTTTGTTCTTTGTGGTTCTATGCCAATCACTGCATCTTGACTCATAGGATAATCCTTGGCAACAGCCGATACGTAATATCCATTACCAGCTCCAGACCATCCAAAGTTGAAGTGAAAATAGTTGTTGGAATCATATCCGTCAACAATAAAACTATGTCCGTTGTTTTCTTCATCCCATCCATTATATTGGATTGGACGGCGCTCGTTGAGTTCTTGTATTAGTGCTTTTTCCCAGTTTTCTGTTGAATAGTATAGGCGGCTGATGAGTTTCACGCTTGTCTTGTACCTAAAAAAGTTTTTAAATGCAGCCGTAATTTTATTAACTGATGCTCCACTGCCATCTACACCATAGTTCATAGAAAGTGCAATGCCGCAATCAGACATCAGTTTTGCTACGGCATTTGCCTGCTCATCGGTATAGTTTGCATATACAGGCAACATTTTGTCCCATTGATAATGTGATTGTGAAAAGTCTGCAGAAAGGGTCTGCCCATTCCATTTGTAAGATGTACTTCCCTTACCTTGCAAAGGCCATTTGTAGTAATACATAATCATTGCTAATGCCGTTGCTCCGCAGCCAGTTATGCAATTCTTGCCGTCAACGGTTGGACATTGCCTGTTGAATGGTTCGCTTTGGTCCCATATTGTATTTCCAAGGAGAGGGGCAACTACAATTGTCGGAGCGGCTGTGGCACTTGCCATCTCAGCAGTTTTGCCGTTTGCGCGCAAATATTCAATTTCCTTTTGATAGCCTTTAAGCCATGCTTTGGCATTTTCGGGGAGTTTATCATAATTAAATGTCCCCGAATCGGAATAGCCGAGTATGGCATTACCAACAACATCATCGGCAGCAACTATGACAAAACCGCTATTACCAGTTTTGTTGAATACATAGAAGTCGTTTACCTTGACACTTGCGCTTTGCACGGATGTTGCTGTGTAAGCAAGTTCCAATTGCTGTGTAGATTTGATGCTATAAGCCTGTGCGAGTGTTTTTGCATCCGATGCGTTGATAACTTTTGCTTGCAAGGTGCAAACTAAAAGTAATGAAATGGCTAAAAAGAGTACTTTTTTCATGTTTTTTATTTTTTTATCGCCGCAAAAATAAATAAAAAAAGAGAGGAAACAAAAAGTTTCCCCTCCTTTTTAACATTATTTTTTAATGCAAATTTATTGATTAATTGCTAAGGATGATAGATGCAGTAGCAGAAATGTCGTTTACATTGATTTGACCATCGCTATTAGCATCTGCATTATCAAATACGAATGGGTCAGCCTTTCCTTCCAAGATGTAAGTTGCAATTGTTGCAATGTCGTTGACGTTAATCTGAGTATCACCATTAGCATCGCCTTTAAGTCCTTGTGGTGCAGTCTCATGTATCACGAATGTATCGCAAAATCTATAGTCAAAGCCATCTGGCTTTGTTTCATCAGGATAAATTCCGAAGTAACCTCTTACACTTGAAGATGTAGGATCTGGGAACCAGAAATAAGTTGGCCATATAGTACCAGTCTTAGTTGCTGCATCAAATGTTGATGAACAGTATTCAGGAAGGAATGTGCTTGAATTGAATGAAACAACATCCTGTACTAATATGTCAAATTCTTCTCCTGTATCTTCGTCAGTCATAACATCACCGGTTGCTTGCTGAGGAACAGTGATACTTCCGTCAGCATTGATGTGAACGATGAAGTCAACACCTGATCTTGTCCAGTAACCAGCACCCCATTCTTCAAACCAGTACTCGCATACCTTTGGATTTGGGTTGTAGATGCGCTTATAGACAACAATGTCTTCCTGCAATCCTGTTTCGCCTTCTTCTTCTTCAGAAACCATCAATGCGTGAGTATATTCTGCAGTTCCGCATTCTACCCAATCTGTCCATTCAGGTTTTGAACCATCCATGAGGAATTTTTCTTCAGAAAGTCCGAAACCACCCATTTCACAGAAATAGTAAATATTGAAAGTGAACAAACCGTATGCTAAGTCAGCTTCGCAAGGGTAATAATTGTAATAATTTTTAGGATAACCCATTGCTTCAGGAACGTCGCCTAAATAGCATTCAAGGTCATAAGTGTCGCCTGTTGTTCTGTTAATAACAGAAATGAATAAATCCATATCCTGAACAGGAACAACGCACTGACCTGTCTTCATATTACACTTGAAATACAATGATACGAGGGTAGTATCTATCTTCGTAGTGTCCTTAGCATTTTTATGAATCAGTCCGAAGAAATTTTCAATCTTGAAGAATGAAGTGTCAGGGTTTTCTGCCATTGGCTGTGAATAGATGTTACAGTGAATTTCACCTGGATCAACGAGCCCATGGTCTTCAGCTGTACGGATGTAATTGCCTGCTGTAGTGCCAGTAGGTCCAACGTATGGTTCCCAGCCTTCCTTTGGAATCCAGTCGTTTGTAGCCTTCTTAGGACCTTTTTTTACTTGCTTTGAGTAGATACCAGTGATTTCATAGTTATCACCGATAGTTTTACCTACCTGCAACTTTGCTAATTGTGAAGGAGCAAGGAAAATCTTCTTCTCTACTGCGTTTGCATTCATAGAAAGTGCGAATGCGAAAACAAACAGCATCAGTTTAATGTAGAAATTTTTCATAACTTTAAATTTTAAAAACTAATTATATAAATGTCCAAATGTTCTATCTTGAAACAATCCGCTTGCAAAAGTAAACATTTTTTCGCATTTCAGTGAAAAAATGTTTACTTTTATTGAAAATTACGTTGATTTATTGATTTTCGTCAATTTTCTTGTAATCTTCATAAGCCAATTTCACTTTAAGGGTGTTATTTGGATTAGCGTCTTCTGTCAAAATAATATAAGATGGTTTTTTCAGGCGGTCAGTGGTCAAGGTAAATATCTTACCTTCTTTGGTGCCCAAAGTATATACTGCATGGTCGAAGCCTTCCACCTTCTTTGGATTCAGATAGAATGAACCACCGTCATCGCAGTCGGTATTCTTCTTACGGACATCCTGGAATACAATCTTGACCTTGTCTTCTGCAATTGGAGTGACATCAAGCCATACCATACCAGCATCGCTTGAACTTACGTTAGATTTCTTTTTGGTGTTATAGTTACGTATATACAGACCAAAGTGATTGTTCTTCGTCTGAAGGTTTACATAGCGGAATGTTTCATCTAATTTTTTCATGCCAGCATCGGCAATGTCCCATTCTGCCTTGAGTGGGTCGCTGAGGTTTTCACGTGTAATCCACCATACGTTGGTCTTGTTCGTAAACTGTGTTGCCAATGGAGGAAACATAGGGGCAAGAACCACATCGCTGCTTTGGAACGACTCGTAAGTATCAGAATTTTCCACATATTTAAATCCTGATACTGAATAATCATTATATTCAAAGTTCTGATAGAGTTTCACACCCTGTGGAGTTACGATGTAGCAAATCTGCTTTGCCTTATCTTCCAACGTATCAATTTCTTCATTATATTCTTGGTATGAGAATATGAATGAACGGTTTTTTGGAGAAACTTCAACAACCTCATCATCTACGTAAAGTATATAGGAGCTGAATATCATTTCTTCTTCAACTTCTTTCACCTTTGCAAGATATCCTTCCCAATTGTTTGCATATTCGCTTGGTACAGGAGTCATGATTATGCGAGCACCATGTTTTTTCCCTTTAAGGATGATGGAGTCAGCTGACGCTTTTAGAATGCGGAATTCAAGGTCGCCTTCAAAGCCGTAACCAGCAGTCCAGCCCTCTTCCAATGCAGATGGGTCGGAGAAGTAGTGAACAAGCTCGTTGTATTCGTCGAAAGAGAGAATATCACCAGCGCTCTGTTCCAACTTGAAGTGTGAGGTTACAGTACGATACGGATCAGTAGCCTTTTCGCTTGCAACGGTCACTGTGTTGTCTTCGTTGAACTTCATAAGCAGGTTGACACCACCGAAGGAATTTTCAGTTGGAGAACCAAAGTATTCCATAACCCAACCATTTGGGGCATTCGTCAGAATTTTTCTGTCGTTATCCAATTGTGCCTGAATACGATTTGCAGATGATTCAGGAAAGATGTCACCAACTTCGCTGACACATGAACTGAGTGTAATGCCCATTAGCAATGCTAAAGCAAAAAATATAATCTTTTTCATTGTATTGTTCCTTCCTTATTAAAAATTCAAATTCTTAATGTCAACTCTACCCTGTCTGATGTCGTCTGTACGCTTCAGTACCACACTGCGGATAGAATCGAGTTCTACTTCCCATGAGTCATGGAAATATTGTCTCACAATATCCATCTTCTTAGTAATCTTTGCTGCACCATCCTTAGCTCTTGAAAGTAATGCCTGCCAAGCAAGTTCAGAATGGGTAACGTAGTATGAGTAGCACTCTGCGAAGTCTTCATTAGTCTCTTCAGAGGCATAAGCAGAAACGAATCCTTCAGGTATCATCTCGGAATCAGACTTATTGTGCCAGTCGGTAGGGATGTAGGTACCTGCCGAAACAGTATTAAAGTCTGTAGGATAGTCCTTTGTCTGAGTGAGGATGTGACAGAACTCATGGTGCATTGTGTGGAAGAACCAGTAGTTCAGGTCAATTGGTCTGTGCCCCTGCTCTGCAATCGCATTTTCTGTGTCAATGTAGATGTTATCTGGCTCAATAGAGTTAACGTTGAGTAGTGTAATCTTAAGACCGCCTTCTGCAATACCGAGAGTCATACTTCCTGTACCATTATACTGTGGTGAACCGATAAACTGAATTACACGTGGAGAGTAAGTCTTGATGAATGTCTCGCTCAATGCTTCCTTATATGCATCAAGCCAGATGTGGCGAATCATAATGGCAAGAGCGCGTGCCTTTGATTCTTCTGCAGGAATCACGTTGTATGTACCAGAGGTTTCTCTATCAACATAACGGTAAATCAAGTTGATATTGAATGGCTCAATATAATTCTTGACCAACCATTTATCAAATTCACTACGTTCAGGTGGAGTGGTATCGAATATGCTTTTAGAATCTAATTCATCCTTGCGGCAACTTGTGAATACAGCTGCAATTATTGATACCAATATTAAAAATTTAATATTTTTCATAATTCATTCCTTTCTCTATTAGTTTTCTCTTGGATTAGCTTCTACACCGGCATTGATGACAGCCTGTGGCAACTGAACAGCGCCACGGAGGTCGCCTGCCTTGAATGTGATAGGATCAATATGATCTGCTGGATCAATAAAGTGAGTGTATTCTATACCATAACGCTTGAGGTCGTAGAATCTCAAACCCTGGAACAAGGTTTCTAAACGACGGAGATGCAATATCATGTGGATAAGATTTTCCTGTTCTCCTGATTCTACTGTGAATCCCTGAGGATGAAGTATCTTGCGGAGAGTTCTCTGTTTTGTGGTTTCTGGAATAGGTTCTGAATATTCCACATCTTCAAACGACTCAGCAATAGTCTGTGCACTCAGGATAGGACGTGAATCAAATACACCTGCCTTGTTCTTTGTATGAGGAACTGCCCATGCGTTCAAGTCGTCGTATGCCTTCTGATATTGCTTCATGTGAGCGTATGCCTCTGCACGAACAAGGATTGTTTCATCACCTGTAAACACACAATCAACAATGTGTGGAGTACCAGTGCTTGCAACCTTATCTGTGTATTCAAACTTCTCCAGCATCTTAGGGAAGAATGAGAATGCTGCACTCAAACCATTATAAATATAGAGCATGTCGCACCAGTAGAACAGTCCGAATGTACCTGAACCATAAATACATTTTGCTCCGTAAGTTTCGTTGTTTTCAATCCATGAATTATGATTGAAGCGGTTGTTGCTGCTTCCTGCACGACCCATCAGTGAATAAGCATTGACAATCATGAAGTTGCAGTTGTTGGATGAACGAATGTACATGTTGTAAATATCCTCAGCACCAGATGCTGCATCCTTGTAGCCAGAAAGGTCGCGAAGGTAGGCTGATGGATTCTCGCCTAATGCCTTTGTTGCATAAGCGGCAGCCTTTTCCCATTTCTGATAATAGAGATTAAAGCGGGCAGCAAATGCGTATGCAGCCTTGAGGTTGAAATGGTACTTAGGAACAGTCATGTGAGCTTCGTTCAGCATAGGAACGTCACCACCGACAGCCTCTTCAATATCAGCATCAATGTTTGCATAGAGTTCTGCAAGCGTTCCACGCTCAGGAACTGTTGTAATGTCTTCGATTACAGTCTTTGGATATACGAGTCCTAAATACTGGTCAGCCTTTGTCGGGTCGTAAGCCATGCAGAATACTTCGGCAAGCTTCAACATGCTGTATGCGCGGCAAAGCAGAGCTTCTGCTCTTTGTGGCTTGAGTTGCTCAGCACCTATTTCATCAATAGCCTGAAGTGCTGTATTTGCTGTTGCAATGGCTTTATAGTAGTAGTTCCACAACCAGTATGGAGTGTCCCAATCTTCATCGATTACCTGCTCGAAGCAGAACATTTCCCTCTGTGCAGTACTATAATTTGCTGTCACAGCAGCATAGTATTGAACGTCATCAACATTATCTGAACTCATTTCAGCGAGAAAGATATTGCTGCATTGAGGATAGGCAGAAGTGATGATGTTGTTAACCTTGTCAATGGTGTTGACTTCAGCTCTGTCGTCTGGTAATTTATCAAGATATTCATCGCAGCTTGTCAGCAACGATAACGAAAACGTTAGCGATAATAAGACAATTGCTTTCATGTTCAAAATATTCTTTTTCATAATGCTTTCTTTTTAAATTTATATCTTAATATTATAAATTAAAGACCTAAACGGAGAGTAAAGGTGAACTGACGTGCCATTGGCACAGCAACACCACCAGTGTTGAAGAATTCTGGATCCTGACCGTTAAGTTTCTTATCAGCATAAATCAAGAAGAGGTTTGTTGCCTGGAGTTTCATGCTCAATGCTTTTACTGCGATGTGTGTGAGCCAGTTTTTAGGGAAATCGTATGAAAGTGAAATTTCTTTCATTCTGATGAAATCACCCTTGGCAGTTCTTACCTGAGAATAATTGTATGCTGTATATGCACGAGAGAGTTGTGAATCGTTTACGTAACCACGATAGTCTGCGAGTACAGGAATATCTGTGAATGCTTCATCGCCTGGCATTGTCCAACGGTTCTTGAATTCCTTTGGATGTGCAGTCAGATCGCTGTATGCAGCAGAGAATGAAGGGTCGAGACGAACAACGTTTCCAAATGAATAGGTTGCAAAGACATTCAGTCTCCAGTTCTTGTATGTGAAGACATTTCCTAACGAACCTGTAATAGTAGGATCTGTAGGACCTTCATAAATAAGGTGGTCGATAGAGTATGACTGGTAGTCGATGTTACTTACAGTCAGATCGCCTTCCTGATTGATGAATGTAGGATAACCGCTTTCATTAAGTCCTTGGTAGTCGATTGAGAAGAGTGAACGGTAAGGATAACCTTCCTTAGTAAAGCCTGTACCTGTTACCATCTCGTAAATCTGAGTACCTGTTGACTGGAGGTCAGTAACCTTAGTCTTAACATGTGAGAAAATGAAGTCTGTATTCCATTGGAAATCCTTGCTTACAATATTCTTTGTTGAGATTGATAATTCTTCACCATTTGACTTCATGTCTGCGATGTTTGGATAGAATGTAATCGCACCAGAATAGCCTGCTGTGTTCATCGGACCGATGAGGTCGTAGTTGTTACGCCAGTAGATGTCGAAACCTAAGTTAATCCTGTTGTTGAGGAAACCTGCATCAAGACCTAAGTTGAACTCATGCTTCTTTTCGTATGTCAGACTTGGGTTAGGGAATTGTGAAATATAGAGTGCAGACTCTTTGTCGGAACTAAATGCACGCCAAGGGTTTGTACTATTGATAATCATCTGTGCGTTTACAACAGCAGGCTTATCACCTGTAAGTGAGTAAGAACCACGGAGTGTAAAGTGTGAAAGCACCTTGTTGAATTTCTCAAACCAGCTTTCCTCATGTGCGTTCCATGCGGCAGATACGTTCCATGTAGGCAGCCAACGTGCGCTGCGGGCTTTTCCAAGGCGGTTACTACCTTCGTAGCGAACTGTTCCGTTTAATGAATAGCGTCCCTTGTAAGAATAGTTTGCATTTGCAAAGAATGCAGCTTCACGTGAATAGGAGTTTCCTAAACCATAGTAAAGAGAGTTTTCTTCTGAACTCTGTTTGAAATATTTGTAGTCGTAGATAGGAAGGTATCCCATTTCGTACTGCATACCTACACCTTCCCATGAAGATGCGTTACGGTTGATTTCATTTATTTCAAGACCACCAAACAGGTTCACGATGTGTGTGTCCTGTCCGAAGGCGTCGTTGTAGTTGGCTGTAGCACGAACCGTCCAACCATTCATCTTGTTCTTTGACTCTTTGTAGAAACCACCCTTCTCCAATACAGAAATAGGAAGTGAGTTTGCATCGTCAGGGTCTGTATAGAGCCAAGGGTTGGAGTCACGCATCGTAGCATCGTCCATTGCACGATAGGCAAGAGCCTGGTTTGAATATTCCTTTATGTAATGCTGCTGCATGGAGTTTGCATATTTGTAAGATGCAATTGCAGAGAGTTCTACGGTTCTTACTGGCTTATATTTCAATTCAGCCTGAACCTTGAAATCCATTACGTCGAGATCCATGTAGTTGTTGTCCAATTCATGGAAAATGTTGAAGTCAGCATAGTTTCTTGTGTAGAACGCATTAGGGTCGAGCGTACGTGATGAATTGATAGCGTATGAATATGGGTTGATGTCGAAGTTACGGCTAACCTCACCAGTAAGCGAGTTGGTTGAAGCACTGAGTGTACCAGGAGCTTCCTGCTTACGGTATGATGCGTTACCAATCAAGTTGACAGTCACCTTCTTGCTGACATTATAGTTTGCATTGATGTTGGCTGTATAGCGCTGCACCTTGCTTTTCTTCGACCATCCTGGGTCGGTCATCAGTGACAAGGAAGTATAATACTGTGCTTTTTCCGTACCACTTGACATGCTGACTGAATGGTTCTGCTGGATGGCATTGCTGAACAACAGGTCAAACCAGTTTGTGTTGCGCATTTCAGCTTCCTGCAGATACTGGCTCATAGCCTCTGGAGTATTAGGCAGACCATACTGGCCAGTGAGAGGGTCGTATGTGTTCATCATCTGGTACATCTTTCCATACACACCGCTTGAACTTCTACGGTATGAGCTTTCAAAGTTCAGCCAGCCGTTGTTGTACATTTCCTTATACACACCCATCTGCTCCTGAGAGTTCATGATATTGAATTGTGAATAGCTTGGTTTCAGGCGCATGGTAAATTCACCCGTATAGTTGATGCTGTTCTGTCCAGCCTTACCTTTCTTGGTGGTGATTACGATGACACCAGCCATTGCTCGTGCACCATAGATAGATGTTGCACTACCATCCTTCAGAATCTGGAAACTTTCAATATCGTCCGAGTTCAAACCTGCAATTGCCGATGAAATCAGAGTTACAGCATCGCCAGATGAAAGTTGGTCGGCAGATACTTCTGTAACATCTTCCATAATCACACCGTCAACAACCCACAAAGGTTTTGAACTACCATAGATAGATGTAGCACCACGTACACGAATCTTAGGAGCTGTACCGAATGTACCGGAAACGTTCTGTACCGACACACCGGCAACGCGACCTTCAAGTGAACGGCTCACGTCTGCTACACCATCAAGTTTAACCTTGTCTGCTTCAACCTTGGTCGTAGCACCTGTAAACAAACGCTTGTCCATTTTCTGCATACCAGTTACAACAACGTCCTGTATAACTGTTACATCTGGTTCAAGCACGATTTGCATTTTTGACTTAGGTGAAAGCGTAACCGATTTCATTCCGACGTAACTGATTGTAATCTTCTGTTTTGCAGGAACGGTGATGTTAAAGTTACCGTTTATGTCAGTAACCGTACCAGTCTTACCGCCTTGAATCATGACAGAAGCGCCAATGATAGGCTCGTTTGTTCCAGCCTCTACTACAGTTCCGCTTACCTTAGTCTGAGCCATTGCCGTTCCGAAAAACAGGAAAAGCATGCTCAACATCAAAGTAATCTTCTTCTTCATAATCATTTCTTTTATAGTGTCTTATAACTTTATACCTACAATTTATAATTTCGCCAATGTTTAGTAAAAACGCATATTAGGCGGCAAAATTAGCAAAAATTTCGGAAAAAACAAATATTTTTTAAAAAAAATAATGAAATCAATAAAAAAATAACATTTTCTCGTTTTTCTTTGTCGTAAAATCACGTTATTCGATTGCAAATTTACGGGTTTGCGCAACCTCACGACCTAAAAACTCCACCCACACAATCGCAACATCAAGCCTTTATCAATACCTCTTACTCACAATTTGCTCACACAGACTACACTCAAACGCTACTCTATAGGAGTGAGTAAATTGTGAGTAAGGTGTGAGTAAAATGGGGTTATGAGGAAGCCATAAGGAGTTGATTCGGTTTTATGTAGTAAATTTTGGATTTGTTAGTTGATATAAGTTAAATAAACTTAATTATTTACTAATAATTAGGGGTTGTGAATTGTTAATTGAACCTTTTTCTTACCTTTGCGGACTGAACGAAAGAGTATTATGGAATTAGCTAAAAATTATAATCCAAAAGAAGTAGAAAATAAATGGTATCAATATTGGTTGGATAATAAGTTGTTCTCATCGAAACCAGATGGGCGGCAGCCTTATACAATTGTTATTCCTCCACCAAATGTTACTGGTGTGCTCCACATGGGACACATGCTGAACAATACAATACAAGATATTCTGGTGCGTAAGGCTCGCATGGACGGTAAAAATGCGTGCTGGGTTCCAGGTACTGACCATGCAAGTATTGCAACTGAGGCTAAGGTTGTAAACAGGCTTGCAGAACAGGGAATCAAGAAGACAGACCTCACCCGTGATGAATTTTTGAAACATGCATGGGCATGGACTGATGAGCATGGAGGAATAATCCTTAAGCAGTTGCGAAAGCTTGGTGCATCGTGCGACTGGGATCGTACAGCCTTCACAATGGATAAGGAACGTTCAGAAAGCGTAATAAAAGTTTTTGTTGACCTTTTCAACAAAGGACTTATCTATCGTGGTGTGCGTATGGTCAACTGGGATCCGAAAGCACTTACGGCTCTGTCTGACGAAGAGGTTATCTATAAGGAGGAGCAGAGCAAATTGTATTATCTGCGCTACTATGTGGAAGGTGAGGATAGGTATGCTGTTGTGGCAACAACACGCCCAGAGACCATTATGGGCGACACAGCCATGTGTATAAATCCAAACGACCCGAAAAATGAATGGCTCAAGGGCAAAAAAGTGATTGTGCCATTGGTAAACCGTGTAATCCCTGTTATTGAGGACGAATATGTTGACATTGAATTTGGAACAGGCTGTCTGAAGGTTACGCCTGCACATGATGTCAACGACTATATGCTCGGCGACAAGCACAATATAGATAGCATTGATATTTTCAACGACAACGGAACGCTTTCCGAGGCAGCTGGCATGTATGTGGGCATGGATCGTTTCGATGTGCGCAAACAGATTACAATCGACCTCGAAAAAGCAGGTTTGCTCGAAAAGGTTGAAGATTATATAAATAAGGTGGGTTGTTCTGAACGGACAGGTGTACCTATCGAACCGAAACTCTCTATGCAATGGTTCCTGTCGATGAAGCATTTTGCTGACATGGCTTTACCACCTGTAATGAATGATGAAATCCGTTTTTATCCTGCAAAATATAAGGTAACTTACAAGAATTGGCTTGAAAACATAAAGGACTGGTGCATAAGCCGCCAGTTATGGTGGGGACATCGTATTCCTGCATATTATATGCCTGAAGGTGGCTTTGTTGTTGCCGAGACAAAAGAAGAAGCCCTGAAACTTGCTCAGGCTAAGGGTAGCAAAGCTGCTTCGGTTGACGATTTGCGACAGGACGAAGACTCGCTCGATACTTGGTTCTCAAGTTGGCTGTGGCCTATCAGCCTGTTCGATGGCATAAACAATCCTGGTAATGATGAAATAAATTACTATTATCCTACATCGTGTCTCGTAACTGCCCCTGATATTATTTTCTTCTGGGTGGCACGTATGATAATGTCAGGGTATGAGTATTTGGGAACATTCCCATTCAAGGATGTTTATTTCACAGGAATCGTACGCGACAAGATTGGTCGCAAGATGAGTAAGTCGCTTGGCAATTCGCCTGACCCACTCGAACTGATTGAAAAATTCGGCGCCGATGGTGTCCGCATGGGTATGCTTCTTTCTGCTCCTGCAGGAAACGACATTCTGTTTGATGAGGCTCTCTGCCAGCAAGGTGCAGCATTCTGCAATAAGATTTGGAATGCCTTCCGACTTGTAAAAGGGTGGGAGGTTGAAAAACTTGTTGAGAAGAATCTTACAAATGCGATGGCAATCGATTGGTTTACTGCCAAACTCAAGGAACAGGCAGTTGAGATTGAAGATTTGTATTCAAAATACAGATTGAGCGAAGCACTTATGGCTGCCTTCAAACTCTTTACCGACGAATTTTCAGGATGGTATTTAGAAATGATAAAGCCAGCCTACCAGCAACCAATAGATGAGGAAACATACAAGGCAACATTATCTTTCTTTGAGACATTGATGAAGATTCTCCATCCATTCATGCCGTTCATTACCGAAGAACTTTATCAGCAGGTGAAAGGCAGCGATGAAGTGGAGTCAATCATGACAGCAACATTAAAACTCGAAAATGTAACAGACGAAGAAAAGCAATTGCTTGCCGACACGGAAATCATCAAGCAGATTATTGCTGGTGTGCGTGCTGTGCGCAATACCAAGAATATCCCTCCAAAAGAAGCTTTGACATTGGAGATCCTTAACGCAACCCTCCAACCTTCAAGTGAAGCACTTGTCAGGAAAATGGCTAATCTGAACGAAATCAAAAAAGTGGATAGCAAGGATGAGAATGCTTCAACTTTCATGGTTGGTACAATGGAATTTGCCGTACCAGTCGGGCAGTTTATGGATGTTGATGCTGAAATCGAAAAACTTGAAGCGCAGTTGAAACATCTTGAAGGCTTCCTGTTTGGAATCGAGAAAAAACTCTCAAATGAGAAATTTGTTGCCAATGCCCCTGAACAGGTAGTAGCTCTCGAACGCAAGAAGAAAGCCGACAGCGAAACAAAAATCGCAGCCATCAAGGAAAGCTTGGAACGACTGAAGAAATCATAGAACCAAATATTTTTCTAAAATTTATTTATTAACCTTCAAAACAAAAATTTATGAAGAAATTATTTACTTTCGCTATTGCACTCTTCGCTGTACTTAGTATTAATGCAGCAGAATTGCTTAACGACACTCCTGCAACTAATCACATGATTGGTTGGGGAACAGGCTTCGCTAAAGAAGTTACAACTGTTGACGGCATTTCATGCTATCACATCTCTACTACAACTAAAGCTAACCCTTGGGATGTTCAGTTTGCTTATGATTTGGCAAATGCTTTCGAGGTTGATGCAAAGTACAACCTGAAGATTAAAGTTAAGGCTTCAGCTGCTTACAGCATGAGTGTTGGTCTGCAAAACTCATCGGACTATTCATCTTGTGGTTATTTTCCAAACTTTGCTCTGACAACTGATTGGCAGGAACTTACTGCATCGGTTGTATGTAGCGCACCTGATGGTAAGCGTATGGTGTTTAGCATAGGTGATTTCGTTGGTGACATCTATGTTGCATACGTAATTCTTGAAAAGGATGAGGCTGCACCAGTTGAGAAAACAGAAGTTATTGTTTTCACAGACACTCCTGCTAACGGAAAATTAGGTGGTTGGGGAACTGGATTTACAAGAGAAATTACTAATGTTGATGGTAAGGATTGCTACAAACTCTCTAACCCAACAAAGGGTAATTCTTGGGAGGTTCAGTTTGCTTACGACTTTGACGAACCTTTTGAAGTAGGTCAGGACTATAGAATTAAGATGATGGCTAAGGCATCTGATGCATACAACATCCCTTGCCAGTTCCAGAATCCTTCAACATACACCAGCTGTGGTGATTTCCCTGCACTGAAAGCTACAAAAGACTGGCAGGAATTGGTAGTCAATGGCTCTTGTACTGGTGCTGATGGCAAGCGTCTTGTATTTAGCATGGGTGATTTTGTAGGTGACATTTATGTAGCTCAGGTTTCTGTCTTCAAATTGGTTGATGGTCCTGCTCCTTTCGTAGTTGAAGGCGACAAGTATGTTGCAATCCTCGAAGACAAGACAATCATGGAACCTATCGCAAGCATCGTTGACGCAAGTGGCGTTGCTACAAATGCAGTTGATGGTCAGTCAACAATCATGGTACAGTCTGACAACGTATTGATGACGGCAGTAAGTGCAGCAAACCCTAAGGATGTTCCTTGTGAAGAAACTTCTGAATTTGAAGGTTGGACAGCAGGTTACAACGATGCAAAGTGGGAAGCTAAGAATCAGGGCGACATCAACTTCTCTTACATCCTGGGTTCAGGTAATCCTGCAGTAGTAATGGGTTATGAGAAGAAGTATTCTGAAAATCAGGGCACATATTCTTTCGTTCCAGCATGGACATACTACATGTCAGACGGTTCTAACGGTCTGCCAAAGATGGGTCTTTACTACAAGTTTGCTATCGCAAAGGATGGCGTTCTCAAGCTTGACGTATGGGCAAACAAGGGTAACCGCCGTACATTCGTAGTTGACGATGAGACAATGAAGGCTCTTCCTTACGAATGTGAAGGTTACATCAATGGTGTGAACGAAAAGATTTGGGATCCAACTGCAAAAGAAGGCGAAGGTGACTCTGTAAACGTAAAGAAGTGGCTTTCAAATGCTGAAATTCAGGCACTGCACGATGGCGCAGGTAAGACTGATCCAGAAGATGCTTACATCATTGGTGCAGGTAATCAGCCATTCTGGGGCACAATTTCATTCCCTGTTCAGGCAGGTAAGACTTACTGGGTATTCCAGCACTCTTCACAGATTGGTTTCCGCGGATTCGAACTTGCAACAGGTGGCGCAGTTCTGAAGGGTGATGCTAATGGTGATACTGAAATTAATGTAAACGACATTACTACTATTGCCGCTTACATTTTGAATGGCACTGCAGAACCATTTGTATTTGATAATGCAGATGCAAATAGCGATGGTCAGATTAATGTAAACGATATTACTGCTACTGCATCAATAATCCTTGGCAACTAATTGATGATTAGATTCTAAAGAATTTTAAAAAAGAGGAGGAGAAGGCTTTGGTCTTCTCCTCTCTTCTTTTTTTGCTAAAAAAAACTTGGGCAAGTAATAAACTTGTCCAAGTTTTTAATATGATAACCTTGAATATGATTATTCGTCGAGCAGAAGTTTTACTACTGCTGCGGCAGAAGCAGAAACGTTGGTACCAGGACCAAAGATTGCTGCTGCTCCTGCTTTGTAGAGGAAGTCGTAATCCTGTGCTGGGATAACACCACCGACAGTTACCATGATGTCTTCGCGACCAAGTTTCTTCAGTTCTTCAATAAGCTGAGGAACGAGAGTCTTGTGACCTGCTGCAAGAGAACTTACACCTACAACATTAACATCGTTTTCAACTGCTTCGCGTGCAGCCTCGGCTGGAGTCTGGAACAAAGGTCCCATGTCAACATCGAAACCACAATCTGCAAAACCAGTAGCTACAACCTTAGCACCACGGTCGTGACCATCCTGTCCCATCTTGGCAATGAAGATACGTGGACGGCGACCTTCCTTCTGTGCATACTTTTCTGTCAACTCGCAAGCATTCTTGAAGTCGGCATCGTCTTTGTTTTCTGCTGAATACACGCCTGAAATAGTTTTAATTGTTGCTTTATAACGTCCCACTACCTTTTCGCAAGCATCTGAGATTTCGCCCAGAGTACAACGAAGTTTAGCAGCCTCTACTGCAAGTGCAAGGAGATTGCCTTCGCCTGTTTCTACGCTCTTTGTGATTGCGTCGAGAGCCTTGTGGCAAGCAGCATTGTCGCGTTTTGCCTTCAGTTCCTTCAGGGCAGCAACTTGCTGTTCGCGTACTGCTGTGTTATCCACTTCGAGGATGTCGATAGGATCTTCATGCTCAAGGCGGTATTTGTTTGTACCGATGATAGTCTGGCTGCCAGAGTCGATACGAGCCTGAGTACGAGCAGCTGCTTCTTCGATACGCATTTTTGGCAGACCAGTTTCAATAGCCTTAGCCATACCTCCGTGAGCCTCGATTTCCTGAATATGCTCCCAAGCCTTGTGAGCGATTTCGTCGGTCAGAGCCTCTACATAGTAAGAACCAGCCCAAGGGTCGATTTGCTTACAAATCTTTGTTTCGTTCTGGATGTAAATCTGAGTGTTACGTGCAATACGTGCGCTGAAGTCTGTTGGAAGAGCAATAGCTTCGTCGAGAGCATTTGTGTGGAGCGACTGAGTGTGACCAAGAGCAGCACTCATGGCTTCGATACAAGTACGGCCCACGTTGTTGTAAGGGTCTTGCTCTGTGAGTGACCAACCTGAAGTCTGTGAGTGAGTACGCAACATAAGTGATTTAGGATTCTTTGGGTTGAACTGTTTTACGACCTTTGCCCAAAGCATACGTGCAGCACGCATCTTGGCAACTTCCATGAAGTGGTTCATGCTGATACCCCAGAAGAATGACAGACGAGGTGCGAAAGCATCAATGTCAATACCAGCCTTTATACCAGCGCGGATATAGTCGAGACCATCGGCAATGGTGTAAGCCAACTCAATGTCTGCTGTAGCACCTGCTTCCTGCATGTGGTAGCCTGAGATAGAGATAGAGTTGAACTTAGGCATGTTCTGTGAAGTATATTCAAAGATATCAGAAATGATGCGCATCGAGAACTCAGGTGGGTAGATATAAGTGTTACGCACCATGAATTCCTTGAGGATGTCGTTCTGGATAGTACCAGCCATTTCCTCTAACTTTGCACCCTGTTCCAGTCCTGCTACGATGTAGAAAGCCATGATAGGAAGAACGGCTCCGTTCATAGTCATGGAAACAGACATTTTGTTGAGAGGTATTCCGTCAAAGAGGACTTTCATGTTCTCAACAGAGCAGATGCTTACACCAGCCTTACCAACATCACCTACGACGCGAGCGTTGTCAGGGTCGTAACCACGGTGAGTAGGAAGGTCGAATGCTACAGAAAGACCTTTCTGACCACTTGCGAGGTTTCTTCTGTAGAAAGCATTACTTTCCTCTGCAGTTGAGAATCCAGCATATTGGCGGATAGTCCAAGGGCGCATTGGGTACATCATAGAATAAGGTCCGCGAAGGAATGGTGCAAGACCAGCAGTATAACCGAGGTGTTCCATGCCTTCCAAATCTTCTTTTGTATAAGCAGCCTTAACGTTAATCTGTTCAGGAGTTTTCCAATTAGCCTTAATGCCGTTCTCCTGTTGCCACTGCTGACCATCTTTGTTCTGAATGCCAGCAAGTACGTTTATATTCTTGAATTCTTTACGTGCCATAATTAGATTCCGAGTTTAGCGTTATATTGTTTCAAAGTTTCAAGCACGTTGCTGCGTACGTGGATGAAGTTCTCAATGCCTTCTTTCTGGAGGTCTTCCATGCAAGCAGGAGCACCAGCAACAACAAAGAGAGCCTTGCCATTCAAGTATTTGAATGCAGGCAGAGCATATTCTGCATATTCATCGTCAGATGAACAGAGAACCACGATGTCAGCCTTGGCTGCAAGAGCAGCATCAACACCTGCTTCTATAGTTTCAAAACCGAGGTTGTCGATTACCTTATAGCCTGCACAAGCAAGGAAATTACAAGAGAACTGTGCACGTGCCTGACGCATAGCCAGGTTGCCGATAGTCAGCATGAAAGCAACTGGCTGCTTGCCACTCTTCTCAACGTGGAGACGGAGGTCTTCAAAGTCGGAAGACAGACGAGTAACTTGTATTGTCTTGTATGCAGGTTCTTCGTTCTTGCAGCATCCGCAGCAGCAAGTCATTGGTTCCTTACCTTCGCTTACTTCTGTGAAGTTAGGGAACTGGTTAGTACCAAGCATGAATTCCTTGCGTTTTGCTGCATCGTCATGACGCTTTGCATTTGTGGTGTTGATTGTGTCCTGAACAGCACCAGCCTTTACCTGTGCCATGAATCCACCTGCCTCTTCCTGAGCAAGGAAAATTTTCCAAGCTTCGTTGGCAATGGAAACGGTGAGGGTTTCAACATAGTAAGAGCCAGCAGCTGGGTCAACAACTTTGTCGAAATGACTTTCTTCTTTGAGCAGGAGCTGCTGATTGCGTGCGATACGATCGCTGAAGTCGTTTGTCTGCTCGTAAGCTGCATTGAACGGAGTCACAACAATACTATGAACACCAGCCAGACAAGCACTCATGCTTTGAGTCTGAGTGCGAAGCAGGTTAGCATAGCTGTCAAACAATGTAAGATAATATTTGGAAGTGATTGCGTTCACGCACATTTTGCATGCGCAGTCGCATTTTGGTTCATATTGCTTTACGATGTTAGCCCACAACATACGTGCTGCACGGAATTTTGCCATTTCCATAAAGAAGTTTGTGGAAATACCAAAATTGAACTTAATCTTCTTTGCAGCAAGAGTCGGTTCTACACCAGCCTCAACCAACATGTTTAGGTATTCGTTACCCCATGCAAGTGCATAGCCCAATTCCTGAGTGATGTAAGCACCAGCATTTGCCAAAGCAACAACATTCACGTTCACGCAACGGAATTCAGGCAGGTCTTTCAGGGTTTCAACAAGTTCCTTGCCGAGAGCCAAAGCTTCAGCAACATCCTTGCCCTTCATGACCATAGCCTCCATTGGGTCCCAGTTGATAGAACCTACGACCTTAGCCTTGTCGTAGCCCTTCTTGTCGAAATAAGCTACCAAAATCTTAGCCAGTTCAACAGCCTTGCAAGGACAAGTGTTGAAGTTGACCTCCACAGCATCGCAAACGATGTTGTTCAACAGGGTCTCGATGTGCTCAGTAGTAATTTTTTCTGCTGGAATGCAGAAACCAAGCGAGTCAACACCCTTGTTGAGAATGTCAAGCGCTTTAGCATTGGCAGCAGCAGCATCGTCGGCCTTCATGTTTTGGCGTACGTACCATGCGTTGTTGTCTTTTTTGTTACCTCTTACAAATGGGAACTCATCAGGTAAAGATTCAGGAGTCTTGAGTTCCGCCAAATCTTCGTGCATATAAAAAGGCTGCACGTTAAAGCCTTCGTTAGTTCTCCAAACCAGCTTTTTGTTGAAGTCAGCACCTTTCAGATCGACTTCAATCTTATTCAACCATTCCTGTCTGGTTGGCGCCTTAAATTCAGAGAACAGATTTTCTCTTTTTTCTGACATGATATTTAAAATAAAAACACGTATTTTAAAATAGGTGCTGCAAAGGTAATCAAAAAAAAGCAATGCACCAAACTTTTTACATAAATTAGCAACAAAGAGGCGAAATCTTTATCAATTGCAACAAGAAACACCAACTTGAGATAGATTTTACCTCCCTCCTTATCATTAGCTAAAAGCCACCTAACAACAGCCTTATCTCCTTCAAATCTTCGATAGTACTTCGATTCTTATTCAATAAATATTCGATTGATATTCGTTCTGCAATCGAAGAACAATCGAAGAACAATCGAATATCAATCGAAGAACAATCGAATATCAGGTAGAGATAAGACGAATACGATGAGGAGATAAGGTGGAATTGGGGAATTAGGAAATCAAGGAAATTAGGGAATTAGGGAAATTAGGAATTTAGGAAATGTTACAATCGGAAATGGAGAATCATGTAGGACTCTGAATTTGGGAAATACTATAATTTTTTACAAAAAAAGCGAGAATTTATTGCGTATTAAAATTTTTTTACTATCTTTGCCGCGAATTTTTGATTTATATACCTAAATTTATAAAAACTATATGAGAAAATTTAAAAATGTCTTTTCGGATTTGTACTGTCCACGCTATGCATTCGTGTTACTATGTGTAGCGCTTGCCATTACTTCCTGTAAGAAAGATGAACTGGTGCCTGAGAATCAGAAACCAGAATGGCTTGGCGCAAGCATTTACGAGGAATTAGCTAATCCGCAGAATCTTGAGGGTACATTCAATACGTATCTGAAGCTTGTGGATGATTTGGATTACGGCACTACATTGGCGCAGACAGGTAGCAAGACCATTTTCCCTGCAAACGATGAAGCTTTTGAACGTTTCTTCAAGAGCAACAGTTGGGGAGTGGGCAGTTATGAACAACTTACTATTGCGCAGAAGAAAATGTTGCTCTATTCGTCAATGCTCGACAATGCGATGTTGCTCGGGATGTTGCCGAATATTTCAAGTGGAAATGCAGAAGAGCCTCTTATGAAAGGAATGGCAGTCAAACATGCATCCAATGTGAGTGTGATAGACTCTATTTCGCTTGTGAAAACCGTACCTGCGAACAATAACTACTGGTCGAAGCTTGAAGGAAAACCAGTCTATGCTGTGTATGACAACACGAAACCTATGATGGTACACTTTACTCGTGAGCAGATGCTGACAAACAATATTACGACCTTGGGCGAGACAAGCGACTTTGCAGTAATCACAGGTTCACCATATACCGAGGGAACGGCGTTTGTCTTCGATAAGCAAGTAATAAAAGGTGACGTAACCTGTCAGAATGGGTATATTCATCAACTGAACGATGTGCTTGTACCTCCTGGCAATATGGCACAGGTGCTGCGTGCTGGCAATGACACAAAATACATGTCAAGAATACTGGATTATTTTTCAGCTCCATTCTATGACGCAACTACCACCAATAACTACAATGAGTGGGCACGCCAGAACAACGTTGCAACCATTGATTCCATCTATCAGGTGCGCTACATGAGTGTACGCTCACAGGGAGCATCGCTCAACCGCGACCCGAATGGGCAGATACATTCCAATTCTGAGTTGCTGTCATACGACCCAGGATGGAATGAGTATTACCCTGCCGTTTCGAGTACAAATGCAGCCGACTATTCCATCACCGACATGGGTGCAGCCTTTGTTCCAACCGATGATGCATTCTGGGACTATTTCAATCCACAAGGTTTTGGAGGTTACATTATAGATATTTATAAGGACTATCCTAACACAAGAGAGAACTTCGGATTGAATCTTGATGCTCTGCATAGGAAGAAACCACAAGTTTTGACCACTTTCATCAACAACCTGTTTAAGCCATCGTTCGTGGCAACCGTTCCAAGCAAGTTTGAGTCAATCACAAACGATGCCAACGAGAACATGGGTGTGAACATGAATTATTTAGTGAAAAAAGATGGAAAGTATGATGTGAAGATAGCCAACAACGGAGTCATCTACATGATGAACGAGATGATAGCCCCAGATGAGTATCAGTCTGTGCTTGCTCCAGCATCATTGTATGATGACATGAAGATTATGAATGCTTTCGTGCAAGACCGTAGTGTGAATGGTTCAGCATCAGTATTGGGAGCAGATATGTATTTCTATCTGATGGCAATGAATGCCAACTATGCGTTCTCAATACCAGACGACAAAGCATTTGAAACCTGCTACATCAATCCAGCATCTTTGGGTCATACAAATCCTGAGGCATTAAAATTCTACTATGATGAAACAGCCTCAGGAACGGTAAAAGTGTCCTATGAAACATACAAGTTTGATCCAGAAACTGGCGAAATAGGCGAGTTGTCAGGAATAAGGAAGGCAGTTACAACAGCAAAGACACAGATTCAAGATCTTTTGAACTATCATACAGTGGTACTCGATTCAGGAGTGGTATTTGGAAGAAACCATTACTATGTTACAAAACATGGTGGTGCAGTAAAATTCGATATTGTAAATGGTGATTCGCTGATATATGGCGGTATGCAGATAGACAATAAGATAGCTCCTTCAAAAATCACTCAGACATCGCCAGAGAAAAACGGACTTGCATTCCGTCTTGACAGGATAATCCAGCCAACGGTAAACAGTGTCTATAAATGGCTGACCGACAATACACAGTTTACAGACTTCATGGATATCTGTGACGGATTCGGTAATTCCGACTTGCTCGATTGGGCAGGAATATCAAGTGTACAAGACCCGACCACAAAAACATCGGAGCAGGACCGTTATATTGTGTTTACCAATACAATAAATAAAGAGTCAGGTGCTTGTCTTGACTACAATGTGAAATTCCTGAGTGCATACAACTACACATTATATGCACCAAACAATACAGCTATGCAGAAAGCCTTTGCAAAGGGTCTCCCTACATGGGCGGAGATAGAAGAATTGTTTGCACCTTACAAGGACAAACTATCTGAAAATCCTTCGCAGGAAGAACTGGCAGCAAAGGCACAGGTTCTGAGTATGATAAAAACACTGCGTGATTTCGTGCGCTATCATTTCCAGAACAATTCTATCTTTGCCGACAACGATATTGAAGGTGGCGAATACCAGTCGTTATTGTCAAATGATTTGGGTATTGCCCAGCGCATTTCAGTAAGCGGTGGCAACGGCACACTGAAGATACAAGACATTGCAGGCAAGCAGACTGGTACGGTTTATTCTATAAAAGAACAAGGAACCACCCTGACAAATAAATTTGCCAGAGACTACACTTTCAATACTGACAAGAAAAGTGCCACCGACATAGTTTCATCATCCTTCACTGTGATTCATGAAATCAGCGACCCATTGAATTTCAATGCGTCAGGTCGCTACGATGGCAATTGGAGCAAGGCGAAAACAGCAAAATCGCATAATCGTAAAACCGTAAAACCGTAAAACCGCAAAAATTATGAAAAGATTATCAATTATATTTTTGGCATTTGTGCTCTCTCTGCCATGTATGGCACAGGGGCAGGTCATATCAGGTACGGTAAACGATAGTTTCGGTCCTGTGATACTTGCCAATGTAACAGAGCGCGACGGCAATAACCGTATTGTATCAGCCTGTCAGACCGATATGATGGGTAACTTCTCAATGAAGATTAAAAACCCAAAGAACAAGCTGGTAGTGTCATACGTCGGATGCAAGACCAAAAGGCTCAACATAGGAACTCAGACAAGTTTCAAGATTACGCTTGACGCAGAAGGCACAGCCCTGAAAGAAGTAACCGTAAAGGGTGAGCGCCGAACATCCGGTGGATTGAACATAAAGAAGAAAGAAATTTCAGTATCTCAGCAAACCATGAACATGAGCGAGGTTGAGGGACTCTCTTTTACAAGTGCCGATGAGGCTTTGCAGGGAGAAATTGCCGGACTCGACATTGTGCAGAATTCCGGTAATCTCGGAGCAGGAACTACGATGCGTCTGCGTGGTGTTACAACTATCAATGGAAATGCTGAACCGCTGATTGTTGTTGATGACAAGATTTTCGACAACCCAGACGAAACATTCGACTTTGCAAACGCAAACGAAGAACAATATGCATCATTGCTTTCAGTAAACGTTGAAGACATTGCCAGCATCACAGTCTTAAAAGATGCTGCTGCAACAGCCATCTGGGGAGCAAATGGTGCAAACGGTGTAATCCAGATAACAACCAAGCGTGGTGTACGTGGTAAGGCGCGTGTGAATTTCTCATACAAATTCACTGGAACGTGGCAGCCAAAAGGTTACACTCTGCTGAATGGTGATGACTACACAATGATGCTCAAGGAGGAATTCTACAATCCTGCTCAGGCAACAACATCGACATCGTATATTCGTGAAATCAACTACGACAAGTCGTGGGGTGATTATGAAAACTGGAACAACAACACAGACTGGGTGAAGGCTGTTTCGCAGTTTGGTGGTATGCATTCCTACAACCTCAATCTCACAGGAGGTGGACAGAAAGCAACATTCCGTATATCTGGAGGCTATGACCATCAGACAGGTTCCATAATCAAGCAGAAACTTGACCGTCTGTCAACCCGATTAGTGTTAGACTACAACGTATCAGACCGAATCAAATTCTCAACAAACTTCGCTCTGACCTACACTAACAATGTGCAGAACTATCCATGGAAAGTCGGCAGTACATCTTACAGTCTTTTAGCTTTAGCGCAGAAAATGGCTCCAAACATGAGTATCTATCGTCAGAATGCTGATGGAACAGACACACATGAATTCTATATTATGAATCCTTCAGGAACATCCGACCATAGCTCTTCTCCTTATTCGGGCAATTACTCATCCTACGAACTGAGCAGCATCCGCGCTTTGGGTAATCCAGTGGCAATAGCACATCAGGCATGGCAGAAGGATCAGACTTATCGTATTACACCAGACTTTTCTCTGAAATATGAATTGCTGGGTACTGGTTCAGACCAGCATCGTCTGACATTGAATGGTAGAGTGGATTTTGATATTTATGCACGTAGTGTTCCAAACTATCTGCCAGGCTCATTATCGTCGGATTATTGGACATCAGATCGTTACAATGCAAGTTCAAATAATGAGAGCAACCGTTTGAAAATCGGTGCACGTGCAGATTTGACTTTTACACCTCATTTCAAGAATGAGGATTTCTTCATGACAGCTTTGGCTCGTTACGAAATGAATACCTCGAAAAGTAATTCTCAGTCAATAAGCACAAGTCAGTTGCCAAACGGAATAACATCGCCTACAGTAGATGCATCAGTCAATTCGATGGGTAGCGGCAATAGTAAGGCAAATTCCCAGAATATAGTGTTCAACTCACACTTCTCGTACAAAGAACGCTACGTAGTAGGTTTCTCTCTTCGTGCCGATGGTAACTCAAAATTCGGTCCGAAGAACAAGTGGGCATATTTCCCAGGCGTATCACTCCGTTACAACATCATCGACGAAGGCTTTATGACAAAGTTGAGAGAAAAATGGCTCTCAATGTTTGCAGTCCGTGGCTCATGGGGAATCGTAGGTAAGGCTCCAGATGCCGACTACCTATTTTATAATACGTATAATACATCAGCAGGTTCGTACGGTTTTGGCAACAATACTTACCCTGTGGCAGCACTCGATGGTCTGAAACTTGATGACTTGAGATGGGAAAAGACAAAAGCCTACAACTTAGGTTTCAACATCGGACTGTTTGACAACAAATTAGAAGCAGATTTCGATTGGTATTATAAGACAACTTCTGACCTTCTGCAAAAGACAGTTACCATACCTTCAACGTCAGGTTATGGTAGCATAGCATACGCCAATGTAGGAACAATGAAGAATATAGGTTGGGAATTGAACCTCAATGCACGCAATATTGTGCAAATCAAGAAATTCACAATAAGTGCTGGATTCAATATTGCACAAAACATGAATGAGATTGTAGAAATGGATCAGCGCGTGCTTGACGCAGTCAATTCTGAATGGAGTGCAACAAGCCGTGGTTCATACCAAAATCGCATTCAGACAGGTAATGCCTTAGGTTCAATATACGGATTCCGCTACAAGGGAGTTTATCAATACACATACGACTACCTGACAAATCTTCAACGTGAAAACAATTGGACACCAGAAGAATTTGAAGCACAAATCAACGAACGTCTTGCAGCAGGGCAGACATTCCCTGTTGTGGTTGACGCAAATGGAAAAGTGCTGATGTCAAGTACAGGAGTACCAATGCGTATGGTTTATAACTATGAAAATGGCGGACAGACATACAAGTTCCAAGGTGGTGATGCAATGTATGAAGACGTTAACCATGACGGACAAATCAATGCACTTGATATTGTATATCTTGGTAATTCAATGCCAAAGGTTAATGGTGGTTTCAATCTGACATTCAAATATGGCAACTGGTCGCTGAAGGCACGTTTCATGTATCGTTTCGGCAACAAAGTTGTGAATGCAGCCAGAATGAACCTGGAACAAATGTTCAATACATACAACCAATGTACTACCGTAAACTGGCGCTGGCGCAAGGATGGAGACATCACCCCAATACCACGTGCCATGTATAACATAGCATACAACTATCAGGGAAGTGACCGTTACGTAGAAGACGGTTCGTTTGTACGTTTCCAGAATCTACAGGTTTCATACAACTTCCCTAAGAATATGATTAAGCGTTTAGGACTGAACAGCCTGCAACTGTATGGTTCAATGAACAACCTATTCTGCTGGACAAAGTATAGCGGAGTAGATCCAGAAGTTTCGATTGGCGGTTGGGGAGTAGCAACAGACAATTCGCAGACTCCACGCGCAAAATCATTTACTGTAAGTGTTAATGTTGGATTCTAATTTAAGGAGGATATGAATATGAAAAAGAATAAATTCACGATTATATTGTTAGCATTATCGTTTTCGTTATCGTTTTCGTTGACTTCTTGTGTTGATACAGTGCTCTTGCCAGACGATAAGACTGTTGATGAAGATTTCTGGCAGACAAAAGATGAAGTTGCACAGATTGTAAATAAAGCCTATCAGTCTATGCTGAGCACAGATTTGATGTCAAGGTTGATTGTATGGTCAGACTTTCGTTCTGATGAACTTGATTATGTGACAAGCATAAACAATGGTACAGCTCAAGATTTACAGGAGATAAGTACTGCAAATATTCAGACCGACAATATGTTCAACAGTTGGGGCTCATTATATTCTGTAATCAACTATTGCAACATAGTGCTTGAGAAAGCAGAAAACGTAATGACCATAGACCCTAACTACACGCAAGGCGATTATCTGACCGACCGTTCACAAGTGCTCGCACTCCGTGCGTTAGCCTATTTCTACCTTGTACGTGTGTTCCGTGATGTACCAGTTACACCAGGAGCATACATGAACAGCAGTCAGGAATTGGATATTGAACAAGTGGCTCCAGCTACAGTTATTGATCAATGCATTGCCGACCTGACCGAAGCCGAAAAGAATGCCATTCAGACATCAAACTTCAGCGACTGGCGCAGGGTAGGGTATATTACAAAAGACGGTGTGAATGCAATCTTGGCAGATGTCTATCTTTGGCGTGCTTCAGTCATGCACAATAGTGCTGACTATGAAAAATGTATCGAACTGGTTGACAAGATTGTAAAATCAAAAGATGCCTATTACAAATCACAGCCACATCGTGGACAAGTGATTGATGAAACCGATACGCTTCATCTTACTGATGTTAACAGATATTATGAAGATATTTTCGGTACGATGAACTCACAAGAGAGTGTGTTGGAATGGCAGTTTTCAGGTAGCAACAGCAATACTGGACTTTGCCAGATGTATTACAAAACCTCAGCTTCTGCAAACACAGGCTACATGAAAGCCCCTCCTTACTATGGATTGATAGGTACAAATAATGTTTATACCTCCACATACGATCAGCGAGCATGGGAAAGCATGTTCGGCACAAACGGAACGGCAGAAAGTTTCGACGTACGTAAGATGATAGCACAGATGGGTAGAGGAACATCAAGCCAGCAAGCCCGTACAAACGACAGAAACTACAACAATTATGCACAGAACTGGATAGTCTATCGTTTGACCGACCTGTTGCTGATGAAAGCCGAAGCCCTGATACAGCTCACTGCAAAGCAAAACGAAGAAACAGGCAAGTCTGAATACGACAATGAAGACATCCGTGCACGTCAGGCATTTAATCTCATACAAGCGGTTAACAACCGTGCTCTTGCCACGAATGCAAAATCAGACTCTTTGAAGTGGAATACATACAAATCTTCTGATTTGGAACAGCTTGTGCTTCAAGAGCGTGCGCGCGAATTGTGTTTCGAAGGAAAACGCTGGTTTGACCTCTTGCGTTTCAATTATCGTCATGCAGAAGGAGTGCGCTATGATGTTACACTTCACGAGCAAGGCGAGCCATACGCGAACAACTACGCTCCAATGTTGGACATCATGATTAAGAAATATGCTGCTGGCGGAAATGCCGTTAAGGCGAAAATGCCAACAGAACCATATCTGTACATGCCTATTATCCAAAGCGAAATAGATGTGAATAAGAAACTCAACCAAAACCCAGTCTATTTTAAAGGCGGTAATTGGGAGAAGCAATAACAGTTTGAAAAAATATTATGGATATGAAAAAGAATAAATTCACAATTGCATTGTTAACGTTATTGTTATCGTTTTCGTTGACTTCTTGCAATAAGGAACCAGATGAATCCGACCTATATACATTTACAGGTCAGACAATAGAAGACTTTCTTGCCGAAAATGATTCAACCGTGTCTTCGTTCCGTTATATCTTAAATAGAGTGGGACTTGACAGAATGATGGCTTCATATGGACAATATACTTGTTATGCTCCATCAAACGAGGGTGTGGCATACTATATTGACAGCCTCTATAATGATTCAACAGCAAGAATACCTCATAACGGACTGACTGAAAATTCTTTGGAAGGACTCAGCGATAGTCTTTGTAACGATATTGCCAAATATCATCTGTCGAACGGACTGTATAAGATAATGGATATTGGCGGTGAGGGTGTGACGGTAAACACAATGCTCGGTCGTCCGTTTATCTCATCAGTTGATTCGTTAGGCAGAACGGTTTTGAATAATGTTTCAGTCATCACGTCTTCGGATAATGAGGTAATAAATGGAATCGTACATTTGATTTCTGATGTCGTTCCACGTTCTTCACGTGTGATATGCGATGAATTGGCAAAACATGATGACTTCAGTATTTTCTCAGAGGCTATCCAAAAGACAGGATGGGACAAGAAATTGATTGATGCTGAAAGGTACGAAAATGGTGAGAAGAAAGAATGGAAGAATCTCACATTTACCGACCGTGATGGTAATTCGCTCTACTACCCGAAAGAATGCAAGATAGGCTATACTATTTTCGCAGAGCCAAACACAGTATTCGAAAAAGCAGGAATACACAATTTTGCAGAATTGGAAGCAAAATGCAAAGAATGGTATGGAAATGCAGGTGATTGGTACGATTATATAAATGAAAAAGGAATCACTATCAGCACAGGAACGGATTATGAAAATCCATTCAATGTTGTAAATATGTTTGTGGCATACCACATCATAGGTGCTTCTATGGCAGTTGACCAGTTGGTATATGACTTCTCTAAGAAAGCAAGCAACGAAAACTGGAATTATGCATTCGGAGGCGAACCTCAAGACTATTTCGAAACAATGCTTCCTCACACAATGATGAAAATATGGCAGCCATTGTATCATCAGCCAGGTGGCAGAAATCGTCTGACATTGTGGATAAATCTTTGGCGTGCCAACAATACTCTTACCGACCAAATCGGTTTGCAAGGTTCAGATGCCATGCATCAAGTTATGCAGGAAGGAGTTCAGATTATTCGTACAGGATCTGCAAGCATCAGTTCTTACAACGGATACATACACAGATTGGATAAGATACTCATTTATGATTCAAACGTACCAAATGGTGTGATGAATGAACGTATGCGTGTCGATTCATCAACAATGTTCTATGAACTTATCAATAATGGTATCCGTGGAGCCAGCCCTACAGAAGTATCGGCACTTAATGGTGGTGGAAACGGAGACCGTGCAGCATTCCCATTAGATTACTTTGAGCGCATTAAGTGCTATAATAAGAGCACACTCCTACGTTTCAACGTTCAAGGTGCTTGGAGATCTCACGAATCCGACCAGTTCCAGGGATGGGATCAATACGACTTTGCAGTGCGTCTGCCATACGTTCCACGTACAGGTACATACGAATTGCGTGTGATCTATCCACCAATGGAAAGAGGTGGACTGATGCAATTCTATATAGGTACATCTAACAATGTGCAGAGAATGACAGCATTAGGTATTCCTTTGGATGCTCGTCAGCCACATATTGGCGAAAGCACATCCACAGCTATGGGCTGGGTTGATGTTGCACAGACAGATGATTATGGTATTGCGACCGACGTAACACTGCGTAACAATGGATACATGCGAGCTCCGTGCAGTTTCTCTCGTGGCACATACAACACAATAACCAGTCCTGCAACAGATGTATCTCAGATTGCAGGTAATACTAACTGCCGTACGGAAGTAGGGTGGGGTACTTCAATGATTCGCCACATTGTTACAAGAATGCAGTTGAAGCAGAGTGAAGATTACTGGTTCCGTATAAAGAACCTCATTACGGATGATAAAAACCTTGGTTGGTCGTTTGACTTTATTGAAATTGTCCCTGTTTCTGTTGTTGATAATCAGAACTACAGTGAAGATTGGTATTGATTAAAATTAAGAAATTATGAAAAAGAATAAATTTACAATGCACAATTCTCGATTCACAACTGTATTGTTTGTGTTATCGTTATTGTTGCCAGTGATGGTTTCCTGTTCTGATTATAATGATTATAATACGATTCCAACCGATCCCAATGTGTCAGGCAATGCTACAATATGGGAAAATATCAAGGCGAACGGACAGCTTCAGAATTTTGCCATGCTTGTGGAAAAAGCAGGATTTTCAGAAGCTCTGAACACATCTCGCTACTATACGGTATGGGCACCTTTAGATGGAACATACGACACGGCAACTCTGTTGGAAATAGGTAACGAACGACTGATGAAGGAATTCGTAAAGAACCACATTGCCGATTTTAACCATCCTGTTTCAGGTGTGGTAGATGAACGCTTGCTGACTCTGAATGAGAAAATGCATACATTCACCAATACTACATTTGATGAAGCAAAAATAAGTGATGTTAATATCGGATGTTGCAATGGAGTGATTCACACATTGAATGGATTGGTTCCATTCTATTACAACATGTATGAATATCTTGACTATGTGAATGGGTGCGATAAGGCTGTGAAATACTTGAAATCGTTTGAGCAGACAACACTTGACGAACATGCTTCAGTAAAAGGTCCTATCGTGGATGGTGTGCAGACATGGCTCGACTCTGTTATGATAACGACAAATACATTTATCACACGCCAGCTTAATGCCAATGTTACAAGTGAAGACAGTTCATATACAATGCTTATCCCAACAGACGAAGCATGGACTGCAAGTTACAACACAATCAAAAGTTGTTACAATTATCTAAAATCATTTGAATGGCAGAATTTTGATTTAATTTCAAAAGATGACAGCCGCTCGGCAAGTGCCATTTCTCCTTCTGCTGGTGCAGAAACTGTGACTATGGATGCTGCATATTGGACAGACTCACTGGCAAGCAAGAATATTGTGAATAATTTGTATTATAACAATAATGAAGCATATAACCGATTCTTAATAGGTCAGTCCACTACTCAGGAGGTTAAAGACACAATGCTTTCAACTACAGGCAGATTGCTTACAAACCGTGAATACATTGTTAGTAAAACAATGGATAGTCCTGTTAGAATGAGTAACGGCTATGTGCGTAAAGTTGATTCGTTGGCATTCTATCCTTGGGAAACATATAATCCAACGTTGACTACAAGGACTATAGCCCGCACTTATCAGGTGAAAGGAGAAATTGCTTCAAGAGAGAATATTTTGAGAAGCAATCTCGACCCAATCTCACAACAGCAGCTCGACCCGAAAGAAGAGGGACTGACATACATAAAAGCAGAACCATCGTCAAATTCTGGAAAACCAGAAATCGATTTCTACCTTAATAATGTACGTTCTACAGCATATAATATTTATTTGGTAATGGTTCCTGCATGTGTTGAGAACAATTCAATAGCAGATGATTTGCGCTTGCCATACGGTTTGCGTTGCGATTTGAGCTATACTGATGCATCTGGAAAACTGAAATCCACAAGATTGTATGGTGATGAAGCCCATTCTGCAAAATCGACAAAAGAAGATACCATTAAGACAAACAGAGAACGGATTGACACCATTCCATTAGGCCAGTTCACGTTCCCGATATGTTATTATGGATTAGATGCTGCACCAAATATTAAGGTGTCGCACTTGGTAAGCACATTTACTGCAACCAACCGTAAGAAATATGAGCAGATACTGCGTGTGGCAAATGTCATATTGGTACCTGTGGAAGAAGATAAATTTATAGAAGAAAGGAAGGAGGATTAAGTTATGAAGAAAAATAAGTTCACAATTATATTGTTAGCGTTATCGTTTTCGTTTTCGTTATCGTTGCCAGTGATGGCACAAGACCCTTCTACAGATTCAGGGCAGGCTGATTGGGAAGAAGAGGATATGTCTGAAACACTGAAAGGTCCGAAACGAAAAGCTGTTAAGGATACTAACCCATTGATGACGCTTAGTGGAACAGTATTGGATCAGGTGACAAAGGCTCCTGTTACTGGAGCACGACTCCAGGCATTAGGTGACAAACGCTACGTTGCTATGACTGACGAAAATGGTAATTTCACTATCAAAGTTCCTGTCTTTACAACTTCATTGTTTGTTCAGGCTCCATTGTTCGCATCTCAGCAGGTATCTGTCAAAACCAACAATGAAAAGCAGCAAATAAAAGTGCTGATGCTTTCCGATGCATATAAAACAATGTATGCCGATGGTACGGATTATACAGCAAAACGTTCAATCACTGTGCAAAACAATTCGCTCACCATTGATAACGAAATAACTGGTCGTCTGCAAGCAGATGTAAGGTCATCAATGCGTACAGGTGCTCCATCTGTAGGTGCAAGCATGTTCATACGTGGTTTGAACTCAATCAATTCCAACTCTCAGCCGCTGATTATCATTGATGGCGTGGAGCAAGATATGCAGCAGTCACGTACCGTATTGCACGACGGGGATTTCTTTAATATGCTGGCAAATTTCTCACCCGACGATATTGAAAAGGTTACGGTGTTGAAGAATGCTACAGCAATCTATGGTGCACGTGGTGCGAATGGAGTTATTGTGATAGAAACAAAGCGTGGACATTCAATGGCAACACGTATTGATGCCAATATATCAGTTGGCTTTACGCAAATTCCTCGTCTGCCTAAACTCATGGATGCAACGCAGTATCGCACATACGCTACTGAAATGCTCGGAACAGTGCCAGACATGCTACTCAAGGAAAACCAAAACATTCAGTTTAATTTCCTTAATGATGATCCAGATGGTTTCTATTACAATGTTTATCATAACAACACCGATTGGACGAAAGATATTTTCCGTAGTGGATTCACACAGAACTACGGAATAAATGTTCAAGGTGGTGATGATATTGGTATGTATAATTTGTCGGTAGGTTATGTGAAATCATTGAGCACGGCTAATAAAAACGATTTCGACCGTTTGAATGTGCGTTTCAATACCGACATTAAGATATTGTGGAACCTGATTACAAAGTTCGACATGTCGTTTGCAAATACTAACAATAATGTATTCGACGATGGCATACCAGCCGACCTTACAGCAGGACAGGTTACTTCACCGACATTCCTCTCTCTTATTAAATCGCCATTGGTAAGTCCTTATCAGTACAACAAATTAGCAAACGATGGTAAAGGTGGTTTTACTAACCTGCTGTCGAATTATGATGACTTGTTCAGTCAGCTTGGCGACGAATATTCTTTAGCCAATCCGATGGCAATACTTGAAAATGGCAATGGTGATAATAAGAACAAGACAGGAAACACATATTTCAATGTTCATGTAGAACCTACATTCTCTTTCAATGACAATCTCAAAATCACGACTTTGTTCAGTTATTTGCTTAACCGTAACACCCAGATGTATGCACGTCCATACAATGGAGTTCCTCCATTCCAGATTGAAGGTTTGGGTACTGTCACAAGTATGTCGGCAAAGATGTTCGCAAAGCAGTCGAGTATTTTGAGTAATACTCACATTGATTGGGCAAAGAAATTCGGTCGTCATGATATTGCAGCCTATTTAGGTTTTCGCTATACGTATTTCTCATACGACAATAGTGATTTGAGTACAAATTACACTGGTGTCACAAACGACAAGAATACTCCAATTTCAGCATCAACAGGCTATAAGAATATTGCTGGAACTAACGATGTGTGGAAAAATTTCCAATGGTATGCTAATGGTGACTACAACTATATGAACCGTTATTTTGCCACTGTATCACTGCTTGCAGAAGCCAATAGCCGTTTCGGTAAGAATGCTTCAGGCATGAGTCTTGCAGGCACTAAATGGGCAATTTTCCCAAGCGTGCAGTTGGGTTGGGTTATGAGTAATGAGAACTGGTTCTCAAAGAATTCAGCAATCAACTATTTGCGACTCAATGCAGGTTTTGATATGAGTGGAAACGATGATATTTCCAATTATGCAGCCCGTTCTTCGTTCACAGCCGTACGTTACAACAATGACGTAATTGGAGTACAGCTTACCAATATCGGTAACGACAACATCCAGTGGGAAAAGACCACTAAATGGAATGTTGGTTTGCAGACTTATATGTTTAACAACCGCTTGGGTTTGAATGCGGATTTCTTCATTCACAACACCAATAATCTGCTTACCTTGAAATCGTTCGACAATCCAATAGGTGGTATAAACAACTATTGGAGTAATGGCGGTTCGTTGAGAAACACAGGTTTTGAACTGGAACTCAACGGAAAACCTCTTATGTCGAAAGACTGGCAACTGGAACTCGGAGTCAGCATGGCTCACTATAAGAATGAGGTTACAAAGTTGCCTGATGGAAAATTCACTACATCAGTCTATGGCGACAATAACATCCTCACTGAAGAAGGTCGCCCAGTAGGAGTATTCTATGGTTATCAAACCGCAGGAGTATTCTCTACCGATGCAGAAGCAAAGGCTGCTGGCAATGGTGACTATTTGAAATTTGCCGATGAAACAGGAAGTTATCAGTATTTCAAGGCTGGTGATGTGCATTTCATCGACCAGAATGGTGATGGACTGATTGACAAGCAGGATAAGGTTGTGATAGGCAATCCTAATCCTAAACTCTATGGAAATATATTTGCAATGTTGAAATGGAAGCGTTTCGTATTGAATGCTGGTTTTAACTATAGTATTGGTAATGATGTGTATAATTATCAGCGTAGCATATTGAACGCAGGCTCAAACTTCTATAATCAGCAAGTATCGGAAATTTCACATTGGCATTATGAAGGACAATTTACTGAAATGCCAAAATTGTCATACGGTGACCCAATGGGCAACAACCGTTTCTCTGATCGCTGGATTGAAGATGGCAGCTATCTCCGCCTGAAGACTCTCTCTCTTACATATCAGGTGCCAATGCCTGAATCTTGGACATCATGGTTGCAGGGAATATCTGTATGGGGAGAAATTGGCAATCTCTTCACTCTGACTAAGTATAAAGGCAGTGACCCGGAATTCAGTGCTGGTAATGGAGTATTGTATCAAGGTATTGATTGTGGCAATCTGCCACAGAGCCGAAACTTCAAAGTCGGTGTGAAAATCAATTTGTAAACCGTAAATAAAAATATAGTTATGAACAAGATAAAAATAAAATTATCAGTTGCATTGTTAGCGTTTTCGTTTTCGTTATCGTTATCGTTGACTTCTTGTGCCGACATGCTTGAAACCGATAGTACACGTCAGTCATTCGACCCGACTTTGGATCAGAAAACGGACTCTGTTTTCTATGCGTTTGGCATTATGCAGGCTATGCAGGGAGCAGCCGACCAATATTTCTTCCAAGGCGAAATGCGTGGCGATTTAGTGAGCACAACTCCTTATACAAACACGCACTTGCGCGAACTGGCAAACTTCTCTGTATCATTTGAGAATAAATATGATAGTGCCTATCGCTATTACAAGATAATCAATAACTGTAATTATTATCTTGCACATCGTGATACCACTTTATACACAGGTGCAATCAATGTTACGCTCAACGAATATGCAGCAGTGGCAGCATTGCGTGCTTGGGCTTATCTGCAGTTGGGACGCACTTATAAAGAAGTGCCATACGTTACCAAACCGCTGACAACCATTTCGCAAATCAATAATAATGATTATCCTAAGTATAGTCTTGAACAGATTGTTACTGCACAGACGGAATTCCTGAAACCGTTTGCAGGGTTCACAGTTCCAACCTATACACAAGGCGAAGGCTACATCGTTTTGGATGCAGGAACGCCAAACTGGTCGAATACCACAAAGCAGTTCACCCCCGCATTTTGCTTTGTGCCAGTTGATGTTATTATGGGCGAAATGTATCTTGAGACAGGTCAGTATGAAAATGCGGCTAAATCGTATTTCAATTACATCAAGACAACAATGACCAATGCTCAGAAGCTTACGTCATTGCCTTTCGGTCAGCGCAGAAGATGGTCGTTCGACAATAACATGCCTTCAGATTTTGACTCTCAGTACAATGCAACTCAGTTTAGTGCAGGAGCTCAGTGGACATCAATATTCTCTACATCGAGTCCCGTTCCAGCTGATGTTATCACATACATTCCAATGGCAGTGAACTATAAGATGGGTACAATCACCGAAATTCCAGAAGTCTTCGGTTACGATTATTACTCTACCGACCGTTCAGGTTCTTGTCCTACACTACACGAAATACAGGTGAATCCTTCATCTGCTTTCAACCGTTTAGCAGACAGTACAGCATTCTACTATTACCCTGTATCAACTGAAGTACCTACTCAGCGCCCTATTAAGGCTGCGGTAATAGGTGAAGGTCGTGCCGACAACATTCTTAATCCTGGCGAGAGAGAGGATTCAGTTTATACATGGGTACAGAAACATAGAACGGCTAATGTCATACTTTATCGTGCATCTACAATCTACCTGCACCTTGCAGAAGCTTTAAATCGCATGGGCTATCCTGATGCAGCCTTTGCCATTTTGAAGGATGGTATCAATTTGGATTTGCCAAACTATCAGATCCCAACCGACACTGTATATACAGAAGGAATCGACACCAATCGTTACATTCGTCCTGAAACTATCGACATGCTGACAACTACAATCCCATTCCTTGCCAATGGAGCACTTGATGCTGCACTTATTCAGCCAGAAGCAATGTGGGGTATTCACATGCATGGTTGTGGGGCGGTAAACGGTTTGCGTTCACCTTATCAGTATAAGTCAGAACTTCTTCGCAAGTTTGCTGAGTTGAAGAGAGAGTTTGGTATAGAAGGCAGTCTTGATGATATGGCAGCAGTGCAGAATGCAATAGAAGATTTGCTTTGCGATGAGTATGCACTCGAGTTTGCTTTTGAAGGTTCCCGTTTCTATGATCTTGCCCGTCTTGCCCGTCATAAAAATCTTGCTGGCACATACGGAACAGATTTTGGCAACAAATGGCTTGCTAAGAAACTTGAGTACAAAAATCCTTCTGTAAGTCTGCTCGACCAGAATAATTGGTTCTTGCTGTATAAATAAACGAAAACGAAAACGAAAACGGACTTTCTGGAAATCTGGAAAACCCGGAAAGTCCGTAAATCCGTAAATCTTCTATGGTTTGGTATGATTCAGTAAGTATCCTGGAACTGATATTTAAAGGTATTGTAATAGGAATAATTGCTTCAGCAGGAATGGGTCCCGTTGGTGTTCTTTGTATTCAGCGAACACTGAACAAGGGACGATGGTATGGTTTTGTTACAGGACTTGGTGCTGCGTTGAGTGACTTCATTTATGCTCTTGTCGTCGGATTGGGTATGAGTTTTGTCACAGATTTGATAGTAGAGGAACGCAACCATTTCTATCTTCAGATTGGAGGAAGCATAATGCTTCTTATATTTGGCATTTTGTCATATCGCAGTAATCCGGTGAAAAACGTGCGTAATAATGCTCAAAAGCAATTAGGTACACTCTACCATAACTTTTGGACGGCTTTTCTGCTGACAATTTCAAACCCATTGATAATATTTATTTTTACCACCTGTTTCGCATTGTTCACATTTGTCATACCCGAACATCATGCCGAAGTCTGCTTTGGCTTTGCAGGAATATTAGTAGGTGCAGTGGGGTTCTGGTTTGTACTGACTTTGTTTATTGATAAATTACGTAATCGTTTCACGTTGAAGACGATAGTAACCATTAATCATATACTCGGAATCATTGTTGTCATCATAGCATTGTATGTGCTTATTGGAACCGTTACCGATTTGTATTCATTGCCATCTATAGAAAATGTTCATCGCTGATAAACTTAGAAAAGAAAACATTGCCGAATATCTGCTGTATATGTGGCAAGTTGAGGATATAATCCGTGCATATAATTGTGAAATAGTACGGATAAGGAAAGAATACCTTTCAACCTTTTCGTTGAACGCAGAAGACCTTGACGAAGAAGAAACCTGGTGGCGCAATCTTGTGCGTATGATGCGTGAAGAAGGTGTGCAAAAATGCGGCCATCTGCAAATAAATAAATCCACAATGCAATTGCTTTGTGAACTAAACGAACAGTTGCTTGCCTCACCGAAATATCCTTTCTACAATTCGCAGTATTATAAAGTTTTGCCTTACATAGTAGAACTTCGCCGCAAGTCACAAGCTAACCAGAGTCAGAGTCAGAGTGAGGTCCATGGCGAGGTGGAAACCTGTTTTGATGCTTTATATGGCATGATGATGTTGAAATTACAAAAGAAAGAAATATCTCCTGACACAGAACATGCAATGAAAGAAATAACAACTTTCGTTGGTATGCTCAACGATTATTACATGAAAGATAAGATAAAACCATTGGAATTTTAACGATGAAAATACTTATTACTGGTTGTAACGGACAATTAGGAAATGAAATACAGCTGTTGGAAAAAAGTAACCAACAGCATGATTTTTATAATACGGACGTATCAGAACTCGATATCACCAATCGGCAGGCAATAGTCAATTTTGTGGAGCAGAATAAAATTGATGGAATCATAAATTGTGCAGCCTACACCGCAGTCGATAAGGCAGAAAGCAATGCTGAACTCTGCACAAAGCTAAATTCTGTGGCACCATCTTATCTGGCAGAAGCCATTGCGCAACGTGGCGGTTGGATGATTCATATTTCAACCGACTATGTCTTTGATGGCACCAATCACACTCCGTACAAGGAGACAGCCCCAACCTGTCCAAATAGTGTTTATGGCTCTACCAAACTTGAGGGCGAAAAGGCAGTATTAGCAAAATGCCATAAAAGCATCATCATTCGTACAGCCTGGTTATACAGCACGTTTGGCAATAATTTTGTGAAGACAATGATTCGTCTTGGCAATGAGAAAAGCAAGTTGGGCGTAATTTTCGACCAAATAGGTACACCGACTTACGCTCACGACTTGGCAATGGCAATAATGAGTATAATAGGAAATTTGAACAAGGAAACTTTCCCTTCGGGAATCTATCATTTCTCGAATGAGGGCGCAATCAGTTGGTACGATTTTGCCAAAGCCATACATCGCATCGCTGGGATAAACGACTGTAAAGTCAGCCCGTTGCATACGGAAGAATACCCTACACCAGCATGCCGACCAGCATATTCCGTATTGGACAAGACAAAGATAAAAGAAACATTTAATATTGAAATCCCTTATTGGGAAGAAAGTTTAAGCAAATGTATTCAGAAATTGAAAGACGACGCACTTTTGCCATAATATCCCATCCTGATGCAGGTAAGACCACTCTGACAGAAAAATTCCTTCTCTTTGGTGGTCAGATACAGGTAGCAGGTGCTGTGAAAAACAATAAAATCCGAAAAACAGCAACTTCTGACTGGATGGATATTGAGAAACAGCGCGGTATCTCTGTTTCCACATCCGTTATGGAGTTCGATTACGAAGGCTATAAAGTAAATATCCTCGACACCCCTGGACATCAGGATTTTGCAGAAGATACCTTCCGCACTCTCACGGCAGTAGATTCCGCAATCATTGTCGTTGATGGAGCTAAAGGTGTTGAAACGCAGACTCGTAAACTTATGACAGTTTGCCGTATGCGCAAGACTCCAGTAATCATCTTTATTAATAAGATGGATCGTGAAGGCCGTGATCCGTTCGACTTGCTCGATGAGTTGGAAAAAGAACTGGAAATCAGCGTGCGTCCGCTGTCATGGCCAATCAATCAGGGAGCAAAATTCAAGGGCGTGTATAATATCTACGAAAATAAGCTTGACTTGTTCACACCCGACAAACAACGTGTGACAGAAAAGATAGAAATAGATATCAATAGCAATGAACTTGAGACATACGTAGGTGAACGTGATGCAGCAAAGTTGCATGACGACCTTGAGCTTGTTGATGGTGTGTATCCTGCATTCAGTGAAGCCGACTATCGCAATGCTGATGTGGCACCAGTCTTTTTCGGTAGTGCACTGAATAATTTCGGTGTTCAGGAACTGTTGAACTGCTTTGTTAAGATTGCGCCATTCCCTCGTCCTGTAAAAGCAGAAGAACGAATGGTAGAGCCTACTGAACCTAAATTCACAGGCTTTATATTCAAGATAACAGCAAATATCGACCCAAATCATCGTTCTTGTATTGCATTCTGCAAAGTGTGTAGCGGAAAATTCGTTCGTAATGTGCCATACCTGCATGTTCGTAATGGAAAGACACTCCGTTTCTCCTCTCCAACGCAATTCATGGCACAACGCAAAAGCACGGTCGAAGAGGCTTACCCTGGCGATATTGTTGGTCTGCCAGATAATGGTATTTTCAAGATTGGCGACACTCTGACAGAAGGTGAGCAACTCCATTTCCGTGGTTTGCCGTCGTTCTCGCCTGAGATGTTTAAATATATTGAGAACGACGATCCGATGAAATCAAAACAACTCAACAAGGGCATCGACCAGTTGATGGACGAAGGCGTGGCACAGATGTTTGTCAATCAGTTTAATAATCGTAAGATTATCGGAACCGTCGGGCAACTTCAGTTTGAGGTCATCCAGTATCGTTTAGAGAACGAATACAATGCTAAATGCCGTTGGGAACCAGTACATCTGTATAAAGCATGCTGGATTGAAAGCGATGATGCCGAAGAACTTGAGAATTTCAAGAAGCGCAAGTATCAATATATGGCGAAAGACAAGGGTGGACGTGATGTTTTTCTTGCCGACAGCAGCTACGTTTTGCAAATGGCACAGGAAGATTTCAAAAAAATCCGTTTCCATTTTACATCAGAGTTTTAATTAGAAATTCCCGGAAAATCCAGAATTTCCAGAACATCTGGAAAATCCAGAAAATTACAAGATCATGAGTAGAGACGAAGATATACGCCAAGCAATTGCCGTGCTGAAGCAGGGTGGGGTGATACTCTATCCAACCGATACCGTTTGGGGCATAGGTTGTGACGCAACAAATCCTGAAGCGGTAAAGAAAGTGTATGAAATAAAACATCGTGATGATTCTAAAGCAATGATTTGTCTGGTGGATAGCGATGTCCGTCTGCAACGTTACGTACGCAATGTGCCCGAAGTGGCATGGGATATTCTTGAACTTTCCGAGCGGCCGACAACCGTAATTCTTGATGGAGCAGCAGGCTTGGCAGAAAATCTCATAGCAGATGACGGAAGCATTGCTGTGCGAATCACGAAAGAAGCTTTTTCTAAAGAATTATGTTACCGCCTCCAGAAGCCTCTTGTATCTACAAGTGCCAATATAAGTGGTGAACCTGCTGCACAGAATTATTGCGACATTTCAGAGGAAATCCTCAAGTCTGTAGATTATGTTTGTCAGGCTCGTCGTCAGGAGCATTTGCCTCATACTCCATCAAGCATCATTAAAATCTCACAGAATTGTGAAGTGAAGATAATTCGCATATAAATGCCCGCAAAAGGTATTTTAATTAATAATTAACAATTAATAATTAATAATTGTGAGTCAGTAATTAATAATGAATAATTAACAATTAAGAAATAATTGGCAAATTTAAAAAAATCAATATGGCAATCGCTGGTGGACTATGCATCCCGCAACCATCGGTCGTTCATCCTGCTATTGAGCGTTGTGATAGGTGTGCTTTCGGCATTTGCAGCCTTGATACTTCATGCCCTGATAAGATTAATTCAGCATTTGCTCACCTCATCGTTTGCTGCCACGCATGAAAACTGGCTCTATCTAATATTTCCCGTATTCGGTATTTTAATTACTGCTATTATCGTGCGCTATCTGATTCGCGACAATATCAGTCATGGAATCACGCGCATTCTCTATGCCATATCACGCCGTGAAGGGAAGATCAAGCGACACAATATATGGAGCAGCATACTGACAAGTGCTATAACAATTGGCTTCGGTGGTTCTGTCGGTGCAGAGGCACCAATCGTATTCACAGGCTCAGCCATTGGTAGCAACCTCGGCAGGCTGTTTCGTCTTGATACCCATTCGCTGACATTGCTCGTATGCTGTGGTGCTGCTGGTGCCATTGCAGGCATCTTCAAGGCTCCTATTGCGGGACTGGTATTCACGGTCGAAGTGTTGATGATTGACCTTACAATGTCTTCACTGCTACCGCTGCTAATATCATCAATCACATCCACTACAATAGCCTATATTTTTACATCCACAAATTCACTCTTCACATTCAACAAGGCTTTTACCGATTATGAACTTGTTCTTGGCAGGATGCCTGCTGTCATACTCATGGGCGTGGTCTGTGGACTCGTAAGTCTGTATTTTGTGAAAATGTCAGGTTTTTGCAGTTGGCTATTCTCAAAACTCAAAAATCACTTCTATCTGAAGATACTCCTTGGTGGTTTGCTTCTCAGCATACTAATATTTCTATTTCCTTCACTTTATGGTGAAGGCTACAACGAAATAAATCTTGTACTCAATGGCAATTCTTACGCTGACTGGTCACGGCTAATGGACAGTTCGTTTTTTGCAGGTAGTGTGCGTATGCTTGTTGTCTATCTGTCATTGGTCATTATCTTTAAGGTCTTCGCTACGTCAGCCACCACTTGTGCTGGTGGAATAGGTGGTATTTTTGCTCCAAGTCTTTTTCTCGGTGCAATGAGTGGCTTCCTGTTTGCTGTGGTATGGAATGCCAATCATTTTGGAGTGTTCATCCCTTACGACAACTATGCACTTTTTGGAATGGCAGGACTAATGAGTGGAGTAATGCACGCTCCGCTTACGGGTATTTTTCTTATTGCGGAACTCACAGGCGGATACAACCAAATACTCCCGTTGATGATTGTCAGTGTCATTTCATATCTTACAATCAAAATTTTCGTTCCTCATAGCATTTATGCTAATCAGTTGGCGCAGCAAGGCATATTGCTTACCCATCACACCGACCATGCAGTGCTCACACTTATGAACCTTGATTCGGTGATTGACAAAAGTTTCGACAAGGTAACACCTGATATGAAACTTGGTCAGCTTGTGGCAGCCATTTCAAAATCAAAAAACTCTACTTTGCCAGTAGTTGATGCTGGTGGACAACTACAAGGTGAAATCGAAGTCCGTAGCATACGTCATATTATTTTCCGTACCGAACTTTACAGTCGTTTTGAAGTTTCACAGTTGATGAAGGTTCCAAAAGGCATATTAAATATCAATGACCCAATGGCAGATGTCATGCAGAAATTTGATGAAACCCATGCCGAGAGTCTTCCTGTCGAAGATGAAAATGGTGTACTCAAAGGTTACATCACGCGCGACCGTATGCTTGCCATGTATCGCAAAATGGTTGCAGACATGAGCGCCGAATAAGTTTCAAAATTGGCGAGTGCCCGCAAAAAAATAGTAAATTGGGAGTTAAAGGAGTTAAGACAATAGTTGTAAACGGTGGGCAAGGTTAGTTAGCGTCTTGACTCCTTAAATCCTAATAATGCCTCGGCATTTTGTCAGAATCTGGCAGATTCTGTTTTGGAAATAATGAGCTTCCTTGCCTTTCATTATGCCCTGATTGAAAATAGCAAAGCAGAGC
>JAZLKO010000104.1:0-5505 GCA_045597685.1 Prevotella sp. | reverse complement strand
CCTTTGTTCTACGCTATGCCTCCTTGGAGCGTCGGCATTGCCTTCGGCACCGCTATCGAAAGCCATTGGCTTTCTTCATGCACAGCAATCTGCTCGACAATCCAATCAAAACTGCAAGAAATGAATTTATAGAACCCACCTTCAAAATGAAATCACTCCCGATTGCCAGACTTGAAATGGTAGTTTAATGACAATTCTGCGTGAGGATAATTACTTATCAAATTGTACTCCTTGTGGAAAACTTGACCGATTTTGAGGTTGAATTTCAATTTCTCCCAGCCGAACCTGAAATTAACAGCAGATTCCATGAATAGCGCTTGATCTGTATGAGTAACAGCGGCGTGCAAATGGTGGTAATAAATCGAAAAAGGTACGTGGTAATAACCTAATTTGGCACCCAGGGCGATATCTATGTGTGAGTTTGCCAAGCCTTTCCATCCATAGTTGCCTTGCAGAAAACAAGTCGTGTAGTTGCCGTATTGCTTGTATCCACGGTTTAAGTCGATACTACCATAACCATAGTAGACTCCGCCAAATAGCTCGACTACCCTGTTGTTATGATTGTTGTACCAACCAGAGGCGACTTGTCCATAGTAGTGAGTGTTTATGCCATCATTGTCATAAAAGGCTTCAACCTGTCCCTGTACGAAAAGATTGTCGGTCACGCCATAGGACACAGTGGAACCAACCCCATATAACAAAGGTGCAACATCTAAACGGATGTCTCCTTTGCCGTCGAGCATGGGAGAATCCGAACCTGTTGGAATATATATCCCGTTAATCATGGTAAATAACGTCGACATATAGTACAAAAATGATAAGAAGGAGGTCATAAAAATATGATTTTCGTAATTGAATCTTGCTTAAATTTTATTGTCACGAAATATGTTCCTAGGCATAAGGCTGAATTGCTATAAGGAAAATACATACTTGTTTATTCATTAATCTACGAATTGAATGTCTATAGGGCTGTTGATGCTAAGCCAAGGAGACACAGTTTGACATGACATATTATTACCAGAAGAGTGTAGATGTATTGTCGCTTTTATGATGCACTTCTTTCTACTCCGGCTGCCTTCCACTACTTTCTGAACGAAACACTTTTGCGCAGACTCGCCAACCTCTGGAACTGTAGGAAACTCTACACCAAGTGCACTATGTATAACGGTCCCATGATATGTCACGGTTGAATCATCCGAAATATAGAAAGTGTGACCATTCCGTGGAAGCTCAAACGCCATTCCACTCTCATTTGGCTCCATGTTTTTGGGGATCCACCCTGTAACCTCAACAACGCGTCCTTCTGCATCAAAGTGAGGGTAGCCATCACCTTTTTTATCGTTGACTCCGTAAAGTGTTTTTTTAATGGCCGACACACTATTGGGTAAGTTCCAATCTATATATGATATACTCGACGGAGCAGTTGCATTGTTGCCACATCTCATCTTTAGACAACTAATCATACTTGTCGAGATCAAGAGCGAGCATAAAATATAGAACAATATAGTCTTTCTTTTCATGACTTATTCTCCTTTTAGTTCTTTTACTTGCTTACTGAGTTCGATTACTTGAAGCGTGAGTTCTTCTACTTTCTGCATAAGAATTCTGTTCATCTCACCCAAATTCAAGCCCTGTTCCTCGATTTCCTGAGCAGAAGGAACGTCAGGAAGATGACCATTATCCTTTATATATTCCTCTGTCTTTTCAAGAGATCTAAGTTCGTACCCTTCTTTGAAGACATAGTCTGGCCAATCACTTCCAGAGACAGTTACCTTGACCTCTTTAGCATAAAGGATTCCATCTGCACCAAGTCGAAGGTTAACTTTGTTCTTGATCTCGTTATCTGTTAAGCTAAGCTGAGTAAAGCCACCCGTCGAAGCAATATTGGCAAACAGAAGGTCACCATTCATTGTGGCCCAGATAACAGCACCGCCATTATGTTGCGCATCGCCCTGGCAGTTCCAAGATCCGCCTAATCTGTCAGAACGTACAGCATTGAACCCTAAGTAAGAGGAACCATTTTGCAGACCTGAGCCTGCCTTCCCAATAGCAAGGGACTGATAGTCTGTCCCCATGAGGAAAGTATTAGAAACATTGTGAGTTTCCGCATTGAGAGTTCCTGCACTGAAAGTTCCCTGAACCGAGGCATTACCTATCACATGGAGCCGGCTGGTAGGATCATCGGTACCAATGCCGATATTACCATTAGTTGCGATGGTCAGTCCCTGCTGGTTATATCCATGAATTCGTAGTTTAGCCAATTCAAACTGGCGGAGGGTTACAATACGATTATCCTGAGTAATGGAAAAACCATCGGAGGCAGTCGTTGACGTTGAAGTATTCGTCATGTGGAATACTGTCTGATAATTTCCATCTGTAATACCTCCAGAACCAAAAACAATGTTCGCACCTGGTTCATCATCTACTCGAGCGGAAGAGTGAACGTGAAGCGTTCCAATAGGACTGATGCCTACCCCGAACGTAGTGGGGGTTTGTGCATTAACGTGGATTGACATGCCTAGCAGTGCCAAAACCACCATAGGAAATCTACTTTTGATCTTCATATTACAATTAATCATTTATATATTTAACAATTATCATTTTACAAAATGCTTTTTTTTTTGTAGGTAATCGACGGGTCCTATAATCAGCGTCCAAAGTGAAACTAAAAAGTTCCAGATAAGTAATCCGTCTCTCACCTGGATTTTGTTCATGTTGGAGGGATTGGGCAATTTCACAGAGTCCCGTCATAGGCTTATTTTATCTATTTCCAGGCTATACAATTATAGACTTTCTTTTCTTTATCATATTGTATGCTGACTTTGTAGCCATTATCATACATTTTCTCAGCCCATGCGATAGCCTCGTCCTCATTTGTTGTAGAATAGTGAACTACATCTTTTGTAGCAACACATTGATCTGTCCTGTTTCCATCGTAGAAAAATACTTCGTGGCCATTTTTTGCCATTGCAAACAGTTGACGGAAAAATTCTGTACGTTCGGCCTTGTTGTGTGGCGTTGCCTGGTACAGTACACCGTCAATGGTATACTGCACTGTATACATAGTTTCCGCCTCGGAAATTAGGGTTGTGGGCACGTAATCTACGACTTCTTCTTTCTGACAGCTGGCGGCTATCAGACTCAACATCGAAAATAGTGCTAGGGTTTTAATTCTCTTGTTCATTTTGATTGTTTTTTAAGTTTTGACTCTTAGATATACTTTCTTTCAGTTGATTGCGTCTCAAGCAACGTAGCTGTTGCATTGTTTCAATAGAAAAGACACTGATTCTGCGTTCAGACCACGACATGGCAATTAGGTCATTATTTAATGGCAATGAATCCATTGATAAAGAATAATCTTTCTTTGGGGAAGCCCATATAGACAGGAAATCTCCACCTGTCATCTCTATTATTTCCTGTGGTGATGTGGTAATATTGAAATCCTGTTGCAGAACATTCCAGGCGGAATCCGTCCTTGCTTCTATCATCGTGACATCGACGAAGACGGTGTCGTTGACCTTGAAATCCTTGATGAAGGTGGCATCAATACCTTCCACGTTGGAATAATGCTTGTAGAGGCCGCTACACTGATCGAAAAGGACAGTTCGAGGCCAGAATCGCACAACCAAGGCCCCTACGACAATAAGAAGGAAGGCAAGGGCTGGTAACGTGACATATTTGGTTCCTGTTTTCATTATAGCTGTGTTAAAACATGTGAGACATTAGCAACAGCCGCATTGCGTTGCGATAAAGAGGTGTGCGACATAGTGCGTCCGTTTTGCACAGGAATAAAAATAAAGAGAAACAGCACGACAACAGAAGCGAGAACTGCTGCACGAGGGATGGAATAACGTAAAGGTGAAACCGATCTGCAACGATAGGCCTCTGTGGAGAATTGTCGTCGAATAGTGCAGATGAGCAAAACATTCTGTATTGCCGTAAAAACAAGAGCAATACCTAGAAGTAAAAAGAAGAGTAGGTCGAAAATGTCGGATATAAGATTTCGACGAAGAACGACCATGCAGACAATTGTGGCGATACAGACTAGCGTCACGGCTGCGGCCACAAACACGCTACGACGGTTGGCGGAAACAACCTTAGGGCTTGGTGCAAGACTGAACTGAGACAGGTCGTGATGCTGGGCAATCTGCTCAAGACGTTCGCCGTGCTGTTGCCAGACGGCCATCAACTTTTCTAGAATGTCTTCATTCTGCTGTTTGTCACACTGCGATCCGCTTCGTATGGCTTTATGGGGATATTGTTCCATAGGATCGGTATTATTTCTTGTATCCATTGCTAATCGTTTTCTCTGTTTTTCATTTCATGGCACCATTCCTCGACTCGGGATAACTATCAAGATTGCTTTCCTCTTGCTCTAGAGAATGGTGAAGGGTTTTAAGTTTGTTCTTTATGCGTCCAATGCGATGATTTACGGCAGCCTCGGAGATGCCGAGTATCTGTCCTATTTCGCGAGCCAAGAGACAATCGAGGTAGAGCATCAAGATTGTCTTATCATTAGGCGAAAGGTGGTCAATAAGTTCATAGAGTCGTTTCACAAGGCTATTCTGGCTTTCCTCGGCGAGATTGTTGTAGGTCTCATCGTCGAGACGGGCGAACAGCGGCGAGCGGGATCGGTGGCGCACTTGGGATACGGCGGTGTTGATGGCTATGCTGTAGACCCACGTGTTCTCTTTGCTCTGACCTCGGAAATTGGGCCAACTTTCCCATAGCGAGCATACAATGTCCTGATACATATCCTTGACCTTTCCAGGATCACGATCGGTAAACATAAGGCACACCTTGAAGATAGTGCTGTCGCATCGTCGTAGCATCTCCAGAAAAGTAATATGCTGGCTGTTCGCCTTTGTTTCTCCACCTTGTTCATGCTCAAGCGATTCCGACCCAGATCTCGGCTTATGAAAACGGTTCTTGATTCGTATCATACCATATTAGTCGCAAAAAATGACGAAAACTACCATCTAAGAACGAAAAAAATTGAAATCTATTGTTATAGCACTGCTTTTAAATGCAAAACTTATAAAGTGCAAAATGCAGAATGCAAAATTCAAAAATAATTTTGTACTCTGCACTTTGAACTCTGCACTAAAAAAGCTCCCTATATGCCACTATGGTTTCTCTAGCCCCGGGGGTAGAACCACTATAGAACCACCCTAGAAGCAGTATAGTACCATTTCTCTCTCCAAAGATCCGCTGCGGAGAGGGCAAAATTTGTTTTTTCGGAGTGCTTTTCATATCATTTTTTTCGTAAACGGACAAAAAGTGCAAAAATAGTACTGGTGCGATAAAATATTTTGCCTTCGGCATAACGCGAACTGAGGTCGGCGACCGTAGTGGAGCCAATTACCGTGAATTATCCACGAATTTTTTCGTAAATTAATTTAATGATTATCAGCAAATAAAATATTTACGATAAATTTACGGGCAATTTTCGGTAATTCATGTTCAGCGAAGCTATAAAATCAAATCAAAAAGTGTATTATATAC